>CAZBBL010000083.1:0-8801 GCA_964490275.1 uncultured Barnesiella sp. | reverse complement strand
GATTCGTAGGGTATTGAGAATGTGTCGCCTTGATTGGGATCTCCCGTGTTTATGCCTTTTTGCAGCCATTTGACGCGTTGCGACGAGCGTCCGTGATTGAACGACTCCGGCATTTCTTTGCCGTAGGCCTTGCGCTGGAGGTAATCGTCGCCGATTTTTGAGGCTGCATTGATAGCTGCTTCTACGTCGCCGTCTTCTATAGAACCAAACATCTCATTATCATTATAGGCCCAAACTCCGGCATAGAAATCGGCTTGGAGCTCAATGCGCACGCTTATTTTGTTGGCTTCGGTTTCAGACAGTTTCGCCATTTGATTGTGAGCGCTCTGGAGTGTACCGCGCAAATATTGAACGTGGTGACCAACTTCGTGAGCGATGACGTAGGCATAGCAAAAGTCGCCCGACGCTCCTATTGATTGCTCCATCGTCTTGAAAAAATCGAGGTCGATGTAAACGGTTTGGTCGGCCGAGCAATAGAACGGTCCGGTTTGAGATGTGCCTTGGCCACACCCTGTTTGGATAGCGTCATGATAGAGTATCATTTGCGGACACTCATATTCGCCCCAGCCTTGACGCTTAAATTCACGCGTCCATACATCTTCCGTTCCGGCCAATACTTTTGACGCAAGGTCGTAGAGCCGTTGATCTTCTTCGTCCTCTACCCTCTCGCTTTGGCCCATTGAGACATTTTGTGATGTCACTGTCGATATAGCATCGTCGATGCTTCCTCCTGAGAGTAGCACTACTACTCCGGCTACTATTGCGCCTATAATGCCGCCACCGGCTATCTTGCCGGTAGAGCTACTGCGTCGGTCTACGACATTGTCACTCGTTCTGCGTCCGTTGAGATTCATATTGTTGTGTCGATATAAGTTATACTAAAATTCGTCGTCAAGCGAGTCAAAATCGTCGAGTTCATCAAGCATATCCTGATGTTCGTCATTTAGTTCGTCAAGGTAGTCTTGACGTTCTTGTTCAAGATAGTCGAGTTCGTCGAGATATTCTTCACGGTCGTAATCATAAGTGCTGAGTTGGCTTTCGAGGTCGTCAATTCTCGATTGCTGATCGTCCAATTCGCCATAGATAAGCGATTTGTCAACGTTAGAAGAGGTTGGCTTATTTCTATGCGAGCTCACTGCACTTCTACCCCATTTAAAGGCTAATATATCGAATATAGCTTCAAAAATGTTTTTAATTAATCGCATGGTATTAACTATCTTATTTACAAGGCTTCAAAATTAAACATTTTAAACCATATATAAAAGAGAGAGCTCCTTTTTTATGTCGGAACTCTCTCTCATAAATTTTATAACTGACAAACGTTTATTCTTCTTCGTCGTAGTAAAGGGCTTCGGGTGTGCCGGTATAAGAGCCGGTCACTTTGTGTCCATAGCCATCAGCGAGGTTGAATGTGAATGTATAGTTGCCGTTGCCATTGTCTTTGACGTCGATTGAACCTGTAAGCATGCTGGCCTCAATAGTGTCGCCGTTGAAATACCATGTGCCGAGATATCCGCCATAGAGGCTAAAGTAGATACCTGATGCTGCGGTGAAGGGCTCAAAGTCGTCTGCTTCCCAAAAGTCGATGATTTCATATGTACCTTCGGGAATTGAAGTGCTGCCGGGGGTGAGGTTGAGAGCTACATTGATAGCGGGAGAGTTGCCACTGTTTTCATCGAGATCATAGTCGTCGCCGGCGATGATAATAGAGCAGTAATCTGAAGTTTCGGTAAATGTTTCGCCCCAGAAAAGGATTTGGCTTTGAGTCATACCACTGATGGTTACATCACCGGTGAGGTTGCTCAAATAACCATCATCACTGCGGTTCAAGAATGAGAACGACTTGGTGAGATTGATAGGATATTCGCTACCGTCACTGAGGATAAATTTACCGGAGATTGTATAGGCGCCGTTAGAGTAAGCGACACTGATTGTACCACCTGTAGCACTATTTTCAGTAGCATTACCTTCAGCATCGTATGTGATTACATAAGCCGATGAGAATGTACCCAAAGCTGGGTCGTCTTCGTCGTCGGTAAAAGTATAATCGCCATCCGAAGGTTGTGCAAAGTCTGCATTGTCTGCTACATTTGAATTAAGTTCGAAATATACGAGTTCACCGGGGCCGAGATAAGTTTCGTTGTCGTCGTCCCACACCATTGTGGGAGTAATAAGGTTGATACCGTAGTTGCCGGTGCCATTTTCATAATAGTCACCATAGTAGAAAGCATAAACATCAAGGTCGGAAGTCGGAGTTACAACTATTTCTTCATCACCTGTGCCATCCCCATCCGGGTTGGGTTTGTCGTCGTCTGAGCAAGATGTCATCATTGTACAGGCAAGCATTACGCTAAGCGCTGTCAGGAATTTGCTACGCAGTTTCATCTGATAATAAATTATAAAAATTAGTTATTGGTATGAATATATCGATAAGGATTTTGCAAAGATAAGTTAAATCGTTGTCATGTGCAACAAATTTAGCGTGAATTTCTGTCAAATTGCTTCATGTAGTGGTTTTTTATCCTCACGATGTCAATAATACGTAGCCTTTGGTGTGCCCGTATAAGAACCTGTAACGCGGTTGCCATAGCCATCGGCAAGGTCAAAACTGAACGTATAGTTGCCGTCACCGTTGTCTTTGACAGTCGTTGAACCTGATAGCATGCTCGACTCGGTATCTTCGCAATAATACCACGTGCCGAAGTATCCGCGTAGCGCGCTATAGTATATGCCACCGGCCATAGTGAATGGACTAAAGTCATCCGAACTTTTGAAGCTTACCACATAGTACGTACCCTCCGGGATAGTGTCGCTACCGGGAGTAATATTAAGTGCTATGTTGATTGCCGGAGATTCTCCGTCGTTTTCGTCGAGGTTGTAGTCGCTTCCGGCGATAAGTATCGAGCAATAGTCTGAGGTTTCGGTAAATGCTTCCCCCCAATAGATGGCTCTACTTTGCGTCAACGATTCAACATCTACGTCGGTAGTGAGATTGCTCTGATTGCCGTCATCACTATGATTGATAAATGTTATTTCACGAGATATATCAATAAGATATTCCTCGCCGCTATCGAGCAACAACTTACCCTTTATTATATAGAGGCCACCATGATTGACGACATCAAGCTCCCCTCCTACTACTTTGCTCTTATTGGCACTTTTGGTTTTGCTGTAAGTGACAACATAGGCATTGCCAAACGTAGAACTATCAGGGAAGTAAGCATCAGAGGTATATAAATACGCGCCGTCATCAAGCTGCGGAAAGTCGGCGTTATCAGCCATGTTGGCGTTAAATTCAAAATAGACTACGTGGCCCGTACCGACATATTTTTGATTGTCGTTGTCCCAACTGAGCGACGTGTCGGTAAGATTAACGCCATAGTTGCCTGCTCCGTTGCCATAATAATTGCCATAATAATAGGCGTAGATATCGAAGTCGGTCGGCATAGTTCCGTCCGACCATTCGTCGCTGTCGATTGGCTCGTCGCCTTCGTCGTCTGTACAAGACGCAACCACCATGCACGCAAACGCTATGCTTAGCGTCTTGATAAAATTGCTACACAGTTTCATCACGATTAAGATAAGTTAGATAAGTCCTGTCGTAGGCATGATTGCCATTTGCCTGGAGACTTGCTAGGGATAAAGCCGCTGCTTTTGCCTATAGAGCGCAAATCTCGATTAGATGTTCATGTCGTGCGTTTTTCTAAAATGTAAGTCACCTATTGGTATAAACAAAAAAATCGCAACAATAGATGAATTGATGCGATTTTTTAACGTTGCCTTGGAAGGATTCGAACCCTCACAGGCGGAACCAGAATCCGACGTGCTACCATTACACCACAAGGCAAACTGTAGTTTATATTTGACTGAGCTTACCACGACTCGCAGCTTCCTCTGAAGCTCTACCAACGTCGCAGTTTTGCGGTCACAAAGGTAGACATATTTTTCGAACTGACAAATTTTTTTATGTCGAATTTTTGTTACATTTTTTGCTATCTAAGCGTTATCTTTGCATCTACAAACTGATAACCCTTTTATTGATATGTTTATCGCTTCTGAAAAACGTAAAGAAAATATTGCCGAATACATATTATATATGTGGCAAATCGAGGATATTATTCGAGCAAACAATCTCGATATCGACCAAATCAATCAAAATGTGATTGCCAAGTTCAATCTCGATGATGACCGTCGCAAACAGATGACACAATGGTACGAGTCGCTAATCGATATGATGCGTCGCGAAGAAGTGGTAAAATCCGGACATCTTCAGATTAATAAAAACCTGATTATACAACTCGTCGACTTGCATCTGACCCTACTCAAAGACCCTCGCTTTGCAGAGTACACTGCCGAATTTTATAAGACTCTCCCTTTTATCGTGGAGCTCCGGGCTAAGAGTGGAGATAACCCCGCAGGCGAGATTGAAACTTGTTTCAACGCTCTGTATGGTATGTTGATGATACGTTTGCAAGGCAAAGAGTTAACCGAACAAACAATGACTGCTTTACGACAAATCTCACATTTCATCGCTCTGCTCAGCCACTATTTCAAACTCGACGACCAAGACAAACTTTTCAACGACGACAACGTCGACAAAGCCACAAATTAGTGCCACTTCTTCGGATTTATGCTAAACTCATGCCACTTTTCAGCAATGATTTCCTTCGGGTCGAGTTTTGTATATTGAGCTTTAACAATAGTGTCGTGGAGGGCTCGGTCGCTTACATTCTGACTCATGTATGTCACCTTTACGTAGCCCTTTTTACCCCCACTCGACATGATATCCTTACAACGACGGCGACATTCCATATCGGTTTCCAAAAGATCGGTAGTATCGGATAGGATGTAGCGCCATTCATTATCGACATACGTGAACACTCTATAAAAACGCCATTGACTTGAATCCCAAGTATGAAGATAACCCCACTCGTCCGTTCCGTTACCGTCGATATCTCCTTCAAAAACCAACTTAGGCGACTCAGCGTCACAGCCATATAACATTACTAAGGGGAGCTTTGGATTGTTTGACTTTGCGTAATACATTCCTGTCTGTCCATAGAAGTCAGCAGGAAATAAAGCTCTATAATCCACGTACAATGTATCGATGCCCTCACCTGTAAAATTGCCCACAATTGTATCTTGCTCATTATGCCCTGGCACTGAGTTGATTTCAGGATATTCGCCGTCGATATCGAAGAAAATAGGCATCGGCCTCATGAAGGCAAAATCTTCCAAAGCATGATATTTAGGTATCTTGCTAAACCACATCTCAAAAAAAAGCTTTACACGTCGATAACATTCGCCGATATAGTCTCCGACAGATTGTGGAGCATCAACATTAAATATCTCAACGTTCAGACCATATCGCTCAGCCAGATATAGTGCACGTTGATTCTCGGCTTTTGGTCCGATTATAAGCATAGGATTTGCCTCATACCTATCACGGGCACAAATCAATCCGTTGATTAGATTTTTACCGCCTTCCGGTTCATACTCAATGCGCCAACGGGTAATATCTTCATCATATAGCGCACCTATCAAATAAAATGATGGAATAAACTTTTCGCCATAGTCTTCGGGGAGATTGGATGAAAGATAGTCACTAATTTTGTCTATAGATATAGGTATTCGGCCATATCTTTCAGGGTAATCATTATCGAGCAATAATATATATGATATTTTCCCGGCTTTGTAAAGTTCGCTTATTGTATTAACAAGATTAACAAAGTATGGATCATCGTAACCCTTACATTTATCAGGCGATATCGGCAAAACTACCGCAAACCTATGATAGCCTACTTCATCGACACTGGTGTAGGCCTTTCCATGCGAATTGCAAGTGACCAATATATTGCACAATACGATAAATATGACTAAAATTGATAATAACGCAACTATACACCTAACTACTACCTTGGGGATATGTACTTGCTTGATGTTTAAAGCCATGTCGATTACTACGTGATAAATTTGATATTAGACAACTGCAAAAATAATAAATTATCGTGTATCAAATGCTCCAATTGTGTGACAATCTCAAGACTAAAACGTACTCACAACAGCCGAAATTACGAGATTTGAAAGTTTTTTCGTAAATTTGCACCGAAAATTCTGATTCACGCTCAGCAGATGAAAATATTAGTTACCGGCGCCAACGGACAGTTGGGAAATGAAATGAGAAATGTCCTTGAGGAGAAGCTCCCGGGAATTACACTTTACACCGACATCAACGAGTTGGACTTAACCGACGCTAAAGCAGTCGAAAAATATGTCTTAGACAACGAAGTTACGCATATCGTCAACTGTGCAGCCTACACCAACGTAGACCGCGCCGAAGAGGATAAGCTCTTGTGTACGGCAATTAATGTCAATGCAGTAAAAAATCTGGCAAATGCCGCCGACCAAATCGGCGCTCACATCATCCATGTCTCTACCGACTACGTGTTCGACGGTCGCGCATTCCGCCCTTATAGCGAATCAGACAAAGTAAACCCAATCTCGCAATATGGCAACACCAAGCGCCAAGGCGAAACCGCTCTGTTGGCCTTGGCTCCCGAAAGCATCATCGTGCGCACCGCATGGCTCTATTCCCCCTACGGCAAAAACTTTGTTAAGACGATGATAAAGCTTGGTCATGAACAAAAACAATTGCGTGTGGTTTGCGACCAAATCGGCACACCTACCTATGCTCGCGACTTAGCCGAAGCTATCTTTAAGATCTTGACCGCCCATCAGTGGGTGGCAGGCATCTTCAATTTCACCGACGAAGGCGTTTGCTCATGGTACGACTTCACCAAAGCCATCCATCGCGTGGCCGGCATCGACTCTTGCGACGTTACCCCAATTTTGTCGGAAGACTACCCTACTGTCGCCGCTCGCCCATTCTATAGTGTGCTCGACAAAACTCGTATTAAAGCAACCTATGGCGTCTCTATCCCTCATTGGGAAGAGTCGCTGGTTGATTGTGTCAAACGCTTAAAACAACAGGGAGACGCTTAACGTGGCTACATTAAACGAAGAAATCAAGCGACGTCGCACGTTCGCTATCATCTCTCACCCCGACGCCGGTAAAACAACACTTACGGAAAAATTGCTGCTCTTTGGTGGCGCTATCCATGTCGCCGGTGCAGTGAAATCTAATAAAATCAAGAAAACCGCTACCAGCGACTGGATGGAAATCGAGAAACAACGTGGCATCTCGGTCGCTACATCCGTCATGGGGTTCAACTATGGCGACTATAAAATCAACATCCTCGACACCCCGGGTCACCAAGACTTCGCCGAGGACACATACCGCACACTGACCGCCGTCGATAGCGTTATCATCGTCGTCGATGTCGCCAAAGGTGTCGAGCAACAAACTCGCAAACTTATGGAGGTATGTCGCATGCGAAATACCCCAGTCATTATCTTTGTCAACAAGCTCGACCGCGAAGGTCGCGACCCGTTCGATATCCTCGACGAACTCGAGAGCGAACTCAAAATCGCCGTTCGTCCCCTATCTTGGCCCATCAATATCGGAGCCAAATTTAAAGGCGTCTACAACATCTATGAGCATGGTCTCGACCTGTTCACACCCTCGAAACAAACCGTCACCGAACGCGTTGAAATATCCGACATCAACGACCCTCGCATCGACCAATATGTCGGCGAAACCGATGCAGCCAAACTCCGCGAAGACCTCGAACTAATCGATGGCGTCTATCCCGAATTTGACGTCAAGCCCTACCTCGACGGTCAATTGGCTCCGGTATTCTTCGGCTCAGCGCTCAACACTTTTGGCGTCAAAGAGTTGCTCGACTGCTTCGTGCAAATAGCTCCCGCGCCCAAACCCATTCAAGCTCAAGAACGCCTTGTAGAGCCACAAGAAGAAACCTTCTCGGGATTCGTGTTTAAAATTCACGCCAACATGGACCCCAACCACCGTAGCTGTATCGCCTTCGTCAAAGTTTGCTCAGGCAAATTCGAACGCAACGCCAACTACAAACATATCCGCTCAGGCAAAATGATGCGCTTTGCCGCGCCTACAGCCTTTATGGCCCAGAAGAAAAATATCGTCGACGAAGCCTTCCCCGGCGACATCGTTGGCATACCCGACACCGGCAACTTCAAAATCGGCGACACCCTTACTCAAGGCGAAGAACTTCACTACAAAGGCCTCCCGAGCTTCTCTCCCGAGATGTTTAAATATATCGAGAACACCGACCCGATGAAATCAAAACAACTCGAGAAAGGCATTCAACAGCTCATGGACGAAGGCGTAGCCCAGCTCTTTACAAATCAATTCAACGGACGCAAACTTATTGGCACCGTCGGACAATTGCAATTTGAAGTAATCCAATACCGACTTCTCCACGAATATGGCGCACAATGCCGATGGGAACCCATTTCGCTCTACAAAGCATGTTGGATTGAAAGCGACGACCAACAAGCCTTAGACGCATTCAAACGCCGTAAGCACCAATTTATGGCTGTCGACCGCGAAGGACGCGACGTATTCCTCGCCGACTCCAACTATGTTCTACAAATGGCTCAGAGCGATTTCCCCGCCATCAAGTTTCATTTTTCAAGCGAATATTAGGCCCGAAATCAGACGACACGACAACAACACAACGATATTCAGTTTTGGCTGACCGACTGCAATAAAATTCTTCGTCTGTCAACGAAATAGTAGAAACGTCAGCCATCAGCGCGATTGACTCCACTGTCAATCGCGTTTTTTATAATATTTCGCCAAAATATTTTGCCGGCTAAAATTTTGCATTACCTTTGCAGGTATAAAAGTAACCATAGAAAAG
>CAZBBL010000082.1:0-9068 GCA_964490275.1 uncultured Barnesiella sp. | reverse complement strand
AGGCCCATTGCCAGGAGTATTCAAAGTGGGCCACGTCTTTGGGCTCGTAGTTGGCGGTGTCGAGATAGTTGACGCCACATTTCAAGCAAGCCTCCATGATGGTGAGGTCTTGGTAGGGGAGAGCCACGTTGATTACCAGTTGGGGACGATGGCGGTTAAACAGCTCAACGAGTTGGTCAACCGAGTCGGCATCAACAGTGTCGGTCGTAATGTTGTCGCCGCCGATGGCTTTGGCGACAGCGTCGCATTTGCTTTTGGTGCGAGAAGCGATAACAATTTCGCTGAAAACCTGTGGGTTCTGGGCACATTTGTGGGCCACAACCGTTCCGACGCCACCGGCGCCGATAATCAATACTTTTGACATTTCTATCAGTTTAGGGTTTGGTGATGCAAAATTATTAAATTTTGCGAATAGAGCAAAATTTCCCCTCTTCAACTTGTTGTAGTGGTATTTAGATAGTTTTTTATTCCAATTCAGGTACAATTTAATAAGCTTACAACTATGAAAACTCTCTCCGGTGTAGCTGTCGTCGTCAGTCTGCTGCCTACCATCGTTGCTTGCCGACATCAGCAGCCCTCTGTGGCCGACGACGGCGCTGTCAAAGTCGATACGGCTGTCGTTGAGCTCTCTGCTATCGACGCTTCGCCTCTCTATTCGGGCACGGTCAAAGCCTCCGACGAAACCGCTCTGAGCTTCCCTATCGGGGGCACGATAAAGCAAATAGCCGTGGGTGTCGGCGACCGTGTAGGCCGTGGCAGTCTGATAGCTTCTATCGACAATCTTTCGCTCAGCGAGGCCTATGATATAGCTCTTGCGGGTGTAGCCACAGCCCAAGATGCCTACGACCGTCTCAAGCTGCTCCACGACGCCAATTCGCTCTCAGATATGAAATGGGTTGAGGCTCAAAACGCGTTGGCTCAAGCCAAAAGCGCCGCGGCCATAGCTCGGCGAGCCTTGGCCGACGCCAATATCTATGCTCCCTTCGACGGCTATGTAGTTGCCAAGCCGGCCGATGTAGGCATGAGTGTGGCGCCAACTGCTCCGGTTGTGGTGTTGGCTACTATCGACCCGGCCAAGGTGTCGATTTCGGTGCCCGAGAACGATATTACCCTACTTCAATCCAATGCTCAAGCCGACGTGTCGCTCGCCTCTACCGGTCGCCACTATCGCGGTAAGCTTGTAGAGAAAGGTGTCGCCGCCAATCCTATCACGCGCAGCTACGATGTAGGTTTTGCCGTCGACAATCCCGACGGCGAGCTGCTCCCGGGCATGATTTGCGATGTCGCCATCGTGGCCGACACCATCAGCCGTGCCATCGTTGTTGAGCCGTCGGCTGTGATGCTCGATGCCGACAACCGTTGCTATGTGTGGCTTGCACGCAACGGGCGGGCCTGCCGTCGCGCTGTCGATGTCGGCGCTTTGACCGACGGCGGCGTTGTCGTAGCCTCGGGTCTTGCTGTCGGCGATACCGTCATCGTCGGCGGGCAGCAGAAGGTGAGTCAAGGCACGAAATTGAAATTCTCCCCAAACACAAACCGTTAAACATCAGTCGCTAATGGCCTCTACTAAAGCTAATCCGATGGTCGCTTACGGCCTTCGCTACCACCGCATCGTCTTGTTGGTGACGGCGGCCCTGGTGGCGTTTGGCGTCTACGGCCTTTTGAATATCAATAAAAACGAGTTCCCCGATTTCACCATCCGCCAAGGCGTTGTCGTAGCGGTTTATCCGGGAGCCGACGCCACCGAAATCGAGCAAGAGGTGCTCAAACCGCTCGAAGACTTTATCTTCAGTTTCAAGGAGGTCGACAAAGCCTCCACCTCCTCTCGCGCTGTAGCCTCGATGGCTCTGGTGTTTGTCAATCTCGATGACAATATCGACGCTACCGACCAATTTTGGAACAAATTCAACATCGCCCTACAGCAATTCAAACCGTCGCTGCCGGCCGGCATTGTTGCCCTGCGTGCACTCACCGATTTCAGCTCTACATCCTCACTGCTAATCACTATGGAGAGCAGCGACAAAACCTATCGCCAGCTCCACGACTATATGACCGCCCTGCGCGATAGGCTGCGCCCTATCGAGAGCGTCGGCCAAATGACGGTCTATGGCGACCGTCAAGAGCAAATCGCCGTCTATGTCGACAATCAGCGCCTATCGCATTATGGCTTGAAAGCCAACGCTTTGGCCGCCACACTCATGGCTCAAGGCTTCAGCACTACCGCCGGCCGACTCAAATCGCCCGTCTACACTACGCCTATCTATGTCGACCGCTCGGTCAACTCTGTCGCCGACTTGCAAAATATGATTGTGCTCGCCACTCCGAGTGGCGATGTCGTGCGCTTGGGCGACGTGGCTCGCGTGGTCAGAGAGTATCCCGAGCCTGAGCAATATATCACCAACAATGGGGTCAAATGCTTGGTGCTGAGCGTATCGATGAAGGAGGGACACAATGTAGTGAGCCTCGGTCGCGAGGTCGACCGCGTGCTACAAAGCTTTGAGCAGACGCTCCCCGACGATGTGACGCTCTTTAAAATCACCGACCAACCTACCGTCGTCAACTCTTCGGTCAAAGACTTCCTCCAAGAGTTGCTCATAGCCATCATTGCCGTAGTGGTGGTGATAATGTTGCTGCTGCCGATGAGGGTGGCCTTGATTGCCGCCGCCACAATCCCCGTCACGATTTTTATCGCTATCGGCATTCTATATGCCTTTGGGGTGCAGCTCAACACCGTCACGCTGGCTTGCTTGATTGTCTCGCTCGGCATGATTGTAGACAATTCGGTGGTGATTATCGACAACTATGTCGAACTGATTTCTGAAGGCGTCGACCGGCGCACCGCCACCTATCGCAGTGCCATAGAGTTTCTCAAAGCGATTGTCTCGGCCACGCTCGCCATATCGATTACTTTCTTCCCGTTTTTATTGACGATGACGGGGATGTTTCGCGATTTCCTTACCGATTTCCCATGGGCCATCACTATCATCTTGTTGGTGTCGCTGTTGGTGGCCGAGATGGTGGTGCCGTGGGTGCAATATCGTCTGATACGTCGCCCTATCTACAAACTCAATAGCGAAGCTATCGCCTCGGGCAAAAAGAAGTTTTCGTTTTTCGTCGCGCTCCAAAACCTCTATGACCGCCTTATCGGCTTCTGCTTTGCTTGGCCAAAAACCGTCATCTGCATCGGTCTTGCCACGGTTGTCGCCGGCGCTGTGATTTTTGTCAGCCGCCCGCTAAAGTTGATGCCTATCGCCGAGCGCAACCAGTTTGCCGTAGAGATTTATATGCCTACCGGGGCGCCGTTGAGCCTCACCAACCAAGTGGCCGACTCGCTGGCGTCGATATTGCGGGCCGACCCTCGCGTGGTCTCCGTGGCGGTGTTTCACGGCTGCTCCTCGCCACGTTTCCAAGACACTTATGCTCCGCAGGTAGGTGGCGAAAATTATGCCCAATTTATTGTCAATACCGTCAGCGATAAGGCTACCGTTGAGCTCCTCGACGAATACACGCCGCGTTTCGACAACTTCTTCCCCGACGCCTATTGCAGATTCAAGCAGCTCGACTATTCTACGGCCGACTATCCTATCGAGGTGCGCATATCGGGCAACGACTATCGCCGACTTCAGTCTGTCGCCGACACCATCCTCGAGCGGATGAGAGCCATGCCGGGTTTGAGACTCGTGCGCCCGTCGACCTCCACCCCTCAGCTCGCCGCTTTGGTCGAGCCCAATCGCGCCAAGACTTCGCGCTTGGGCCTCAACAATCTATGGCTCGAGGCTACGTTGGCTATGCGCTATAGCTCAGGGTTGCCGGTGGCTACCGTTTGGGAGGGCGATTATGGCGTTGATGTCGTCGTAAAAACCGACCGGGCCGACCATGCTACGCTCTCGCAACTTGCCGACGAACCTATCCCCGTCATGCAATTTGCCTCGGCTCCGTTGCGCCAATTTGCCACGGTCAATCCTCAATGGGATTTCGGCCGTATCGACCATTATGGCGGGGTGCCTACTATCACTATTATCGCTGAAAATCAACGCGATGTCAACACTATGCAACTCACCTCGCAGGTGCGCCAAGCCATCGACGACCTCCGTATCGCAGACGATGTCACCGTCAGCTATGGCGGCGATTGGCAAAACACTATGGACCTGTTGCCTCAAATGCTCTCGGCGCTGGCTATAGCCGTGGTGATAATATTTTTCATCATTCTCTTCCACTATCGCCATGTAGCCATTGCCGCTGTCTTGCTCGCTGCGCTGACGTTGTGTCTGCCCGGTGCGGCCTTGGGCTTGCTCTGCATGGACACGCCTATAAGTCTCACCTGCACCCTCGGCCTTATCTCGCTGATGGGCATTTTGGTGCGCAACGCCATCATTATGATCGACTATGCCGAGCAGCTGCAACGCCAATCGTCGCTCGACAATCGTGAGGCGGCTTTGCAGTCGGCTAAGCGACGTATGCGCCCGATTTTCCTCACCTCGGCGGCGGCTACGATGGGCGTTCTGCCAATGGTGATTGCCGGCAGCGCTCTGTGGCAGCCGATGGGCACGGTGATTTTCTTCGGCACACCGCTGACGATGCTGCTGACGCTCACCGTCATTCCGGTTGCGCTTTGGAAATTTGGCGGACGCCGACCGTTCACGCCTACCTCCTCGTTTGACAATCTCCCAAACTCTAAGTAATGAAACATTTCTCTCTCTTTCCACGCTTTTTGGTCGCCTTGTCGCTTGGCTTGTCGCTGGCTCTGCCGGTGACGGCGGTTGCTCAATCAATCGACCTCGACAGCCTCTCGCTCGACGACTGCCGACGCCTCGCTATGGCCAACAATGCCTCGGTGAAGATGGCCCGCGCCGACTATCGTGCTGCTGACCAACTCACGGCCGAGGCCTTCACCAAATATTTCCCCCAAGTGTCGGCCCAAGGCTTCTATGGGCGCACCGACCGCCCGGTCATCAACTATGATGTGGCCGACCTGTTCAGAGTGAAGCTCATTCGCGGACTAACCGTGGCCGGCGTCACTGCCGTGCAACCGCTCTTTGCCGGTGGCCGTATCGTCAATGCCAACCGCCTGGCCAAGGTGGGCAAGTCGGCTGCCGACCTCAAGCAGCAAGCTGCCGTCAACCAAGCATTGGTCACCGTCGAACGCTATTTCTGGCAACTCGCTACGCTGCGCAGCCAACGCCTTACGCTTGAGGGGGTAGTGGCTCTTACCGACACGCTCTCGCGTCAGGTAAAAGTGGCTGTCGACGCCGGTGTCACCACGCGCAACGACCTGCTGAAGGTAGAGCTGCGACGCAACGAATATCTCTCGTCGATGGCGACGCTCGACAATGCTATCGCCCTCACTCGCTCCCTGTTGGCCCAATATATCGGCTATGGCGATACGTCGGTCGATATTGCCCTGCCGACAATCTCGCCGGCTACGATTCCGCCATTCCCATCCGACATCTATGTCAAAGCCTCTGAGGCTGTCGCCACTACCGTCGACTATCGCCTGTTGCAACGTGGCATCGAGGCCGGCAAACTGCAAGTTGACCTCGCTGTGGGCGAAAATTTACCCTCCGTAGCCCTCGGCGCAGGATATTTTTATGACAGATTGCTATCTCAAGACAACCATTATGGGGCTTTGTTTGTTACTATTAGTGTGCCCATCTCCGCGTGGTGGGGTGGCTCACACGCCATTACGCGTCGCAAAATCGAGCTACAAAACGCCAAAACGCAGATGGCCGACGCTTGCGAGCTGCTTCAAATAAAAATCGACAGCGCTTGGGACGACCTCTCCGACGCCTACCGCCAAATGCAACTCGCCTCGCAAGCTATCGAGCAGTCGCTTGAAAACCTCAGGCTCAACCAAAACTACTATCTCGCCGGCACATCTACGATTTCCGACTTGCTCGATGCTCAAACTCTCTATCGCCAAAGCTGCGACCGCTACACTCAAGCTTTCGGCGACTTCTGCCTCAAGCGCACTCTCTATCTCGACGCTTCGGGGCGCTTGCCTTGGCCCGACTGATTTTCAGCAGGCCCGGGCCTCCAACTTCGGGGATTGAACGGATCTCTATACATGATGATTAAGCGCGGCTCTACCAAGGGTCGCGCTTTTTCTGTAAACCCCGGCCTCTGAGGGTGAGGCCGTCGATGGTGGTGGGCGATATCATCCGGTGGCGGGCGAAACTAATTTCGCCCCTACAACGATAGCGGAAACTTCTGAGGGAAGATGCGCAGCGGGCAGGCTCGAGGTGGAGCCTGCCCGCTGTGTGGGGAATGTTGTAAGATTGGTGTTATTTGCTGACGAAGATGCGATATTCGCCGGGGGCGAGAGTCGTCGGTTGAGCAGCGTCGGCTTGAGCCATCCAATCGTATGTGTAGACCGTAGCGTCGGGGGCTGCGGCTGTGTATTTAACTTGCTGAGTGTCTTTGCCGAGGTTGGTAATGACCAGGACGTTTGAGCCGTTGACTGAGCGCGAGAATACGTAGATGTCGGGTGAAGAGGTGGCGTAGCGCACTACTTTGCCGCCTTTATCGCCGGCAGCCAGGGCTGCTTGTGAGTGTTTCAGAGCAGCGAGGCGTTGGTAGAATGTGAAGTATTCGTTGCGGGGAGTGAATGTCGGGGGCACATCTTTGATGAAGAACTCAAATGCGCGGTTCATACCGGTTTCTTGGCCGGTGTAGATTAGCGGCATGCCGGGGAGGGTGAATGTCAATACGGCGAAGGCGTTGGTGAGGTTGCCGAGGCGTTGAAATTCGGTTCCTTCCCAAGAATTAAGGTCGTGGTTTGTGACCATGTTCATCAGGTAGGAGTCGGCGGCATAGGTTTGAGCTTCTTGGGCCAGGCGGGCGTCGATAGCCAAGGCGTTGGCGGGTTGCTCGGGAGTTTTGTCGTCGAATGTGCGTTGGCCGGCAGTGGCGGCGATGTTGTTGAATACATCCTTCATGGGCCAGTTGTAGTCCATATCGAAGGCGTGCTCAACGAGGTCGGCGTCGGCTGCTTCAGCGAGCATGAAAAGGTCGGGTTTGACGGCTTGGAGTTGAGGGCGAGCCTCGTTCCAGAAGTCGGTGGGCACTTGCATGGCGACGTCGCAGCGGAAGCCGTCGATGTTGGCGTCGGTCAACCAAAATTTGAGGGCGTCGATCATAGCAGCGCGCATCTGAGGATTGGAGTAGTCAAATTTGTAGACGTCGGTCCAATCGAAGGGGCCAAACATTTCGCCTTTTTCATTGCGAGCATACCAATCGGGGTGCTCGGTGACCCATGCGTTGTCGCAACCTGAGTGGTTGGGAACCCAGTCGATAATCACTTTGAGACCGATTTCGTGGGCTTTCTTTACGAAGTCTTTGAATTGGTCGAGAGTGCCCAATTCGGGGTTGACATCTTTGTAGTCGCGGACGGCGTAGTAAGAGCCGAGGCCACCTTTACGATTGAGCTCTGAGATGGGGTGGATAGGCATCATCCAGATGATGTCGACGCCGAGTTCTTTGAGTCGGGGCAGCTCGTTGGCAAGTTCTGGCAGCTTACCGGTGGAGGTCATTTGACGCCAGTTGATTTCGTAGATGACAGCGTTGCGGCTCCAGTCGGCATGGCTGACGGTAGTGCGAGCCGGGGTAGCCGGGGCGGTAGCGGCAGCTTGGCGTTGGCCGGGCTTGCGCTCTTTCACTAAGAATATTTCGGTAGGATAGTGGTCGGAGTAGCCGTTTTCGTAGAATACGCCGGCCGAGAAGGTGCGTTGCGGGTAGTTTTGGCGAGTGCCGTCGGTGCCGCGCAAGAATTCAAAGTTGTTCACTTTAGCAGATTTGAAGTAGAGGTCGGCGTCGTTTTGCTCCAACAGAGTGCCTGAGACGATGATTTGGTCGAAGAGGTTCCATTGGCCTTTGTAGGCGAGGGTGCCGATACCTTTGTCGAGGATGCTCCAGAAGGGGTTGTAGAATCCGTGGGGGCCAACTTTGTCCATTTTCTTTTGAGCGCCGAGGGCTACGGAGCAAGATTTGTTGTTGGGGTCGTCGTTGAGGTCACCCATTACGATAACGCCTTGGTTGGGGCGCATAGTCCAGAGAGAGTCGGCGATATGCTTTGACAGGGCTGCGGCGTGCTCTCTGAGGTAGGATGATTGCTCTTGGCCGCCCAAGCGAGAGGGCCAGTGGTTGACGATGACGCTGAGGGTGTCGCCTCCGAGGATACCTGTGACGCACATCTGGTCGCGAGAGCGAAACTCGGGTCTACCGGGGATAGTCAGCAGAGAGTTGGAGACGTTGAGGAAGCGGAATTGACGAGGGTTGTATAGACAAGAGACGTCGACGCCGCGGCGGTCGGGAGAGTCGTGGTGAACGATTTGGAGGTTCCAAGGTTGTTTGCCGGCGGCGCGGAGTTGGTTGTCGACAGCCTTTACGAGGTCTTCCAATACGCTGCGGTTTTCAACTTCAGAGACGCCGATGATGGCGGGGCCGTTGGGGGTAGTCTGAGTTGTCATCGCGGCGATAGCGCGGGCGAGGTTGTTGATTTTAATCCAGTATTTGCGTCCGTCCCATTGGCGAGCGCCGTTGGGCGAATATTCCAAGTCGTAGCTACCGTTGTTGTTGATGGTGTCGAAGAGGTTTTCGAGGTTGTAGAAAGCCACGCCGTAGACCATATATTGTTTCTTGGCAGCTCCCTGATTCTGCTGCGCCATCATAGAGGCGCAGCAGAAAAGAGCTATCAAAGACAGAATGATGTTGCGTTTCATGGTGTCTGTCTATTTGGTGTTATTTAGATTTTACAACCAGGTTTTTGATTTCCCAGGTGTCGGCTTGCGATGAGGTTGAGACATATTTGAATGCCACCTGAATCTTCTTGCCGGCGTAGGCCGAGAGATCGATGTCGCCTGAGTTGGCAAACGTCCAAGCGCCTGAGGTGGGCCAGGTGGGGATAGTCAGCGCGGTCCAAGTAGATGAGCCGTCGACGCGAACGCAGAATTTGCAGTCGGTAGTGAGGTTGGTTTGGAATTTGGCAGCGTGGTCGAAGCTAACGGTAGCGCCGGTGACGCCGGTAAGGTCGATTGTGGGAGATACGGCATAGGCTTCAGAGGCGTAGGCTT
>CAZBBL010000081.1:0-9121 GCA_964490275.1 uncultured Barnesiella sp. | reverse complement strand
CCTTGTTATGGTTTCGAATAGGTACAATTTCTAAGGTAAAAAAGATTGTTTTAGGTTTGTGATGCAAATGTCAACCTTTTACTGCGCTAAAACAAATCTTTTTATATGTTTTCTAACATGTTTTTGCTATAACTTCGCTGCATTTTAGCTTACAATAATCTGTAAGTTACAGATTGTCAGTATTTAAGATACTTTTGTTAATTTTCGAAACAATAGTAAAACTATGTTAAAATTTAAAAGCTATATAAAAACTAAATCTTAAAATGTAACAGTTTTGCAATTATTCAGGCACATTGTGTGAATATCCTAAACTTAGAGTTTGTTTTCCCACAAAAGTTAACGCATAAGTGACGTTAATGCTTATTTTGGGGGAGAAGTCCTTAATTTGCGACGGGGATGTTGTAGAGGATTTCGACAGAATCGTCGATTGCATAAATCACGCCGATGGTTCCTTCATAGGCGTTGGCGACCTCTAAGATTTGAACAAAATCACTATCAGTTAGCGTTTCGAGTGAAAAATTGTCGAATGAAGTATTCTTGAATGAGACATTTGTGTTTTCCACTACTTCAAAATAGCTTGCTGAATATTTAAGGACTATGAAGTTTCCTATTTTCTTGCCGATTTCAAAGCTGATGATGCCATTCAGTTCGTCGCAATTCCAAACGACACAATATCCCGAGCATAATCCTGTTGTGAATAGTTTGTAGGAGTAGGAATCCAGCATACTCTGTTCAATAGGTTCGAAATCTGTAACATCGCAGTCGGATGATTTTATCCAACCTTCATCATAGCCGGCATAAACTTTATAAAAGCCGGCCTTTTCTTCCAGCACAGGGCGTGATTCTTGGAAGTCATACACATACCAACCACGCTTCGGTGTGGTGCGCCATTGGTAGTCATTGCCCATATCGCCTTCGTCGGGCATGTAATAGAGTTTAGCGGAATTGACTGACGGTTGTTTGTAGACCGTTACATTTTTCTTGGCCCTCAAAGATGGCACTGAGATTTTTGTCCAAGACGGTGCTTTTACATTGAATGGGAATGGTGCTCTCGCTGAAGATACCAATATTCCCATTGCAAAAAATAGAATTAGAAGCAGTTTCTTCATGTTTTGATGGTTGATGTTTGGTGATAAATGATAGATAAATAATATTTATATTTTTGCAAATTTAAGATAACCTAATTAAATTCGCAAGCGAATATCAATAAGCCATTTTTTTCTCACATTAATTTTTAATTTCATGCGCATTCTTCACATTGTCACTGCGTCTTTAATTTGTGCTTTCGCAGTGTCAGCTCAAACTATACCGACTAAATATTGCAAAGAGTTGGTCACTTTGTCTAATTCGTCAAATCCGGAGGCTCAGACCAACTTAGGAATATGCTATTTAGACGGGGCTGGTGTAGAGCAAGATTATGTCAAAGCTGCCGAGCTTTTCAGTTTGGCGGCTGAGCAAGGTTACGCTGAGGCTCAATGTCGTTTGGGCCAGTGTTATCTTGAAAGACAGGGAGTGCGTCGCAACTTGTCGAAGGGTTTTGAACTCTTTCAACAAGCCGCTGCTCAAAATTATGGCAAGGCTGAGTATTTAATTGGCAATTGCTATTATACGGCCACCGCTGTTAAACAAGATTTGGTTGAAGCTGAAAAATGGGCTCAAAGAGCTGTTAACCACGGATATCAAGAAGCATATAGTCTACTGGCGTTCTGTAAAAGCGCTAATGGCGGACAATATTCTGATGTCAAGACTGAGCTGCTTAGTGGTGCTGAGAGTGGCGATGCGTCGGCGCAATTTAATTTGGGTATGTGGTATCTTGATAGTTACACTGGAGAGCGTAATCTTAAAGAAGCTGAAAATTGGTTGTTAAAATCAGCAGAGCAAGGCGTACCGGGAGCTCCGTTACAGCTCGGTCATCTATATCAAGGTGACTATGGCAACGAAATTGGGATAGACTATGATAAGGCGATATATTGGTATCGGAAAGGTGCTGATGCCGGTGATTGGATAGCGGAGAAATGCCTTTATAGTTTAATTGATGATAGATATATATCATTATTGGACAAACTCAGAGATTCCGGAGCTCTTGATGATAATAACACTCTGGATACCTCTAAATTAATGAGTGTGACGGACAGGCTTATACATCTTGATAGATTGTCGGATGCAGTGAGACTGCTAAAAAGAAAAAAGTATGAAAACTCTCCAATAGCGATGTCAATACTTGGAGAGATATATGCGACACGAAAGCCGTTGGACTATGAGCTCGCTGCAAAATATCTTGTCAAATCATTAGAACTTTTTAATCGAGAGCATAATGATGAGGAAATAGACGTTATGAATGTTTATTCGTTGCTTCTTCATGCGTATATTCATATAGATTATCTCCAAGCTATATATTGGGGAGATATGTGGTTGGATGAGTATTACAAGAATTATGTCAATGACGATGAGTATACAGATTTAAGAGTGGGCGCAATATATTTCAAGATTGGCGTGTGCTATAATAATCTGAGTTATAAATCCGATAATAATAACGTGAGTTTGTATAGAGAAAAAGCGTATGAACACTACCTAAAATCTAAAGAGTTGGGTGTAATTGACGCTTGTAATCCGCTCTCGCTATATTATTTCTCCGGGCGGGGTACTGCAAAGAATTATAGTAAGGCTGTTGCTTGTGCCGAGATGTATCTTGATGAACACCCAAATGAAGGCGAGCAAATAAAGGGTAACTTATACAATATAATTGGATGGAGTTATTACAAAGGCGATATGACGATGGCTCGTAACTATGAGAAGGCATTCGTCACCTTTAAAAAGAATTGGGAAGAAAATCAGTATTACAATTCAGCCTTAGGTTTGGGCTGGTGCTACTACAACGGATACGGAACGACTGTCGATTTTGATAAAGCATTGGAAGTGTCGACAATAGCAGCGAATAATGACCAAACTAACGCGTATCAGATTATGGGTTTGTGTTATTCAAACAAAAAAAGTCATAAGTATGATATTGATAAGGCAATTACATGTTTTCAGAAAGGATATGACTCCGGTGATATTCGTTGTATGATGAATTTGGGCCATATCTATGAGATTGGTAATGGTGTCGATAGGGATTTGGACAAGGCTTATAAGTGCTATTACACAGCATATACGGATGGGGAAGATGACGCGTTGAATGCGATGAAGAGATGTAAGAAAAGTGAAGCAGTTCTTGAGCATAATGAATATGTCAAAACACATAACAAGGCTATGGAATTGTACAGAGCCAAGGATTATGATAGAGCCTTTAAGCTATTTGGAATTGCTGCCAAGGCCGGTATATCCGCCTCTTATGTCATGCTTGGATGGAGCTATCTGGATGGGAACGGCACTCCTAAAGATGATAAAATGGCGCTGAGTTGGTTTGAAAAAGCTATGGAGAATAACGAACCTAAGGCATTGCTCGGAATGGCATCATACTATTTCCGTAAAGAAGATAATGACAAAGGAGAGTCTTACCTTATAAAAGCCGCAGAGGCAGGTGACGAATATGCTATTCGAAGTCTTGTTGTGATGTATGAAGTCGGAGATATTATACGCCGAAACGAAGAAAAACGCGATAATTGGCTTGATAAACTTTTCGCCGTTGACAAGACTTCAGCGTCGGTTATACAGTCATACATTATCCTTAAAAATCATATCAGAGGCTCTGAAGGTCGTGTCTTTACCGGTCGCTATGCGCCTGAATCTGTTGATGATGAAATGTTAAGCCAAGCCGAAACTTCATTAGTTGAAGCAGCCAATGCCGGCAATAATGAGGCAGCGGCTGTTTTAAACATGATAAAGAGTGGACATATAAAAGCCCTCAAATATATCTATACACCAATTATATATGTTGATTGGGACGCGGCGGTTTCCTCTACGAGGTATAAGCACGTAGATCAATAAGTTAGATAGTGTCTGGGGGACAAGTTCTAAATTGGAGCAGTTGCAGCGATGTGCCGTCGAAGCGGGCATAGGAGTTGTGAGAGAGCCAATCGCCCAATACTATCAATCGAGAAGTGGGTGAGAGCTCTTGGTCAATCATCAGATGGCGGTGGCCAAACACGAAATAATCAATCGACGGGTCGGCCTGTAGCGTCGTTTGTGCGTAGGATAATAGCGGTTCTTGTTCGCCACGCCATGGCGTAGGCTCAAGTTCGGCCAATCGACTGTGGCGCGACCATCCGTGAGCAAATGGGATAGTCCAACGTGGGTGTATGGCGGAATAGAGTTTTTGGCATACGCGATTGCGAAACACAGAGCGGATAAAGCGAAAGCCGCGTGGCAGCTTTCCAACTCCGTCGCCGTGACTTAATAAGAATTTCTTTCCCTTTATTTGTTCAACGACAACACCGTCGACAACCTCAAGGCCTATTTCGTTGGCCAGGTAGTCAAACAGCCATATGTCGTGGTTGCCGATAAACCATTTTATCTTCACTCCGGCATCGGCCAACGTGGCCAATGCGCCAAAGAAACGAAGGTATCCGCGTGGGGCCACGGTGCGATATTCAAACCAATAGTCCAAGATGTCGCCAAGCAGATAAAGCTCGTCGGCATCCTCTTTGATTGACATCAAAAAGTCGACGATTTGGCGTTCTTTGTCGTGGGTCGAGCCCAGATAGCTGGCGCCGAGATGGAGGTCTGATATGAAATAAGTGGCTTTCAAATGGTTGGTTTATAGTGGTTTGGTTGCGTGGGGATATTAGTGCGGTCTACAATCGGGTCTACAAAAGTCCGAGTTCCAATTTAGCCTCTTCGCTCATCATATCTTTGGTCCATTCGGGTTCAAAGACGATATTGATAGTGACGCTTTTAAGGCCTTCGATTGATTCGAGTTTCATACGCGCATCTTCGACGATAAAGTCGGCCATCGGGCAGTTGGGGGCAGTCATGGTCATGTCGATAACCAAATTGCCATCGTCGTCGATGTCGATTTTGTAGACCAGTCCGAGGCTATAAACGTCGACCGGTATCTCAGGGTCGTAGACCATGCGTAGCATTGCCACGACCTTTTCTTCAAGCTGCAAGTGTTGTTCTGCTGTCATAGTTGCCACAAATTTAGCGATTAATCATGAATTATTTGCCTTATAGAACCTCATTATGACGAAAAATGTTTCAAATTACGAAAAATAGCTGTTACTTTACGGAGTTTTTACAAAGTTAATATTCATCACGCAAAAATAATTTTATGACAAATCCCAAACACTTTATCCGTGCTATCATCGTTGCCATGGCAATGGCAGTAGCAATTCCGGCGTCGGCCGAGTTTCATTTTGGTTTGAAAGCCGGAGGCGCTTTCAACAAGTTGATGCTCGACACCGAGGCTTTGACCAGCGACTTCAACTATCGTGGTTTCACTGCCGGTGTGATGGCCGAACTGATGGCTCCGGCCGTTGGAATCGGTATGGATGCATCGGTGTTGTATGCACGGCGTGCTCAAGAGATTACGGCCGACGACGGCTTGACGACGATGGTTAAGCGCGACTATATTGATGTGCCAATCAATCTCAAGTGGAAAATACAAATCTCGGGTATCTCAAAATTTGTTACTCCGTTTATCACTACCGGCCCCGACATCTCGTTTTTTTATTCCAAAAAAGATATTCAGGAAGCTTGGCAAAATCGTCGTTTCGATTTCGCTTGGAACGTAGGCGCCGGCTTGCAATTATTCTCTAAGTTGCAACTTGCGGCAAGCTATGGATTTGGTCTCACAAACTCGGCCACCGGCGAATATGCGCTCAACGGCACCGGCACTGTCGACGATATGAAAAACGATTTGAAACACCTCAATTTCAATGGCAAAAATCGTTGTTGGACCTTTACTCTTGCCTTCCTCTTTTAATAATATCGTTTATCGAATATTAAAAGCGTCGGAGCCTTTTAGCTTCGACGCTTTTAATTATGATGTTGGATATGTGTCTGTCAGTCGCAAACGAGCCATCCCATAGCTCTTGCGCGCCCTACGATGTCGCCCATGATGGCTGCTTTGTCGTCGACCGAAACTTCGGCCCCGTTGATTGCAACGTTGGGGTAGCAGATAGCGTTGATGTCGCGTAGCTGCATCAGCAGCGTATAAGCTTCGTCGAGATTGGGGTTGCCGGTGCCGTTCAAACGGCGATATTGGTTGTATAGGCGAGAGGCCAATAGTGTCAGTATCGCCGATGCGTGAGTCGTAGCTTCGCTGTCGTCGGGGTTGATACGCTCCGACAAGCTTAGAAATGTCTTTGTTGCCAAAAGCAATTGGTCGAGCTCTACTTGGTCGAGCTGCGACGATTGGCTCGTGTCGATGGCGTCGCGCAGCAACATTAGCAGCAGTGTCGACCACGCTTCGGCTTCGTGTCCGCCTGCCAAAAGGGCTTCGCAATGACGCACGCCGGCGATGTTGTCGCGCAGCAAAATGTCGGCTGTCGGGAGATTGGCGTTGCGAGCCTCGGTCCATTGGCGGTCGTATTCGGCAAACAAATCGGCCGACAATCGCGTAGCCAAGTCGATATCGCCACGGTCCATAGCGGAGTCGATTTGGTCGATGGCGTCTTTAAATTGGTCCATGATAAAGGTCGTTATAGTGTGTTAATCGTTGTCGGAATATAAAGCTTTACCGCTGCGCAGACGGCAGATGTAGATGCAAAACAGACCCAATGTGATTGCTGCGACGACTCCGCCGCATACCAGTGAAAGATTGCTGCTGAGCGCAAAACATTCGGGCGCAAACATCAGGTAGGTGATGCAAACCACGGTCATAAACACCGCCGGCACAAGCGTTATCAAATAAAATCTGCGATGGCGTGCAAGGTAGACTGTTGCAGCCCATAGCGTAAACATTGCCAACGTCTGATTGCTCCATGCAAAATAGCGCCATAACACATCGAAATCGATAAGCATTATAAAAAACGTGATGGCAAACAGTGGTAATGATGTGAGCAAGCGCTTGACGATATTTGCTTGGTTGATATGAAGCATGTCGGCTGCTATCAGTCGAGCCGAACGCAAGGCTGTGTCGCCCGATGTGATAGGTGCCACGATGACGCCAATCATCGCTAACGCACCGCCAAAGATGCCAAGCCAACCTACAGAGATATCGTTTACCAAGGCTCCTGCGCCCTTGCCGTCTGAAAAATATTCGGCCAACTGCTCATATCCACCGGTGAATGCGATGGCGGCTGCCGCCCAAATCAATGCTACAATGCCCTCGGCCACCATGGCGCCGTAGAACACCGGGCGAGCCAATCGTTCATTTTTCAAGCAACGTGCCATCATTGGCGACTGTGTGGCGTGGAATCCGGATATCGCGCCACAAGCTATCGACACAAACATCATCGGGAAAATAGGGTAGGTCTCAGGCTCAGCGTGGCGGTTGTAGATACCCTCTGAGAATCCATCGGGAATTTCATATCCACCTATAATTATTGCAGCCAAAATGCCAAGCGCCATAAACAGCAGCGCAACGCCGAAGATAGGGTAGATTTTGCCAATCACTTTGTCGACCGGCAGCAGCGTGGCTAATATATAGTAGAAGAAAATGATGGCAATCCACGTAAATTTGCTCATTGGAGTCATCCCCTCCAATAGCCCGGCCGGTGTAATCACAAATACAGCTGCAACCAATAGCAGCAGCACTACCGAAAATACTCTGATAAACTGTTTAATCGGCAGTCCAAGCTCACGACCGACACATTCGGGCATCGAATATCCTTTGTCTCTTATCGACATCATGCCCGAAACATAGTCGTGGACACCACCGGCAAATATGGTGCCCAATACAATCCATAAAAATGCCGATGGCCCGAACATTGCGCCCATAATCGCACCGAATATCGGGCCAAGGCCGGCAATGTTAAGAAATTGTATCAAAAACACTCGCCAAGTGGGCATAGGAGTATAGTCGACACCGTCGGTCATCGTATAGGCCGGTGTCTTGCGATTTGCGTCAATGCCGAAAACTTTCTCGACAAACGCTCCATAGATAAAATAGCCGCCAATGAGCACGGCTAAAGCTATCAAAAAAGAGGTCATGATTGTGATAAATTACTAATTTATTACGGCGACAATATTATAAATCGTGGTCGTTTGCCCGGCAAAATTACAAAAAATCAATAATACGTAGCCTATTTGTCTGAAACAAATTTCCAGGCCGGGAATTTTGCTGTTCATTACCATAAAATTAGTCGGAAATATTGCCTGCGGTGTTGCATTTAATCGCTACAATAATTATCTTTGTCGCATAAACCACACAAAGCAATGAATCTCCACAGCTTGGTATCTATTTCCGATTTGTCAAAGGAAAAGATGTTAAATCTTCTCCAACAAGCACGTTATTTTGAAGAGCATCCCAACCAAAAAATCCTTGACGGCAAGGTGGTAGGGACGCTTTTTTTTGAACCTTCAACGCGCACTCGTCTGAGCTTCGAAACTGCTGTCAACCGCCTCGGCGGACGCATTATCGGCTTTGCCGACGCCAGCACTACAAGCTCGTCGAAAGGGGAGACCCTTAAAGACACAATTAAAATGGTGTCAAACTATGTCGACCTTATCATCATGCGCCACTATCTTGAAGGCGCTGCTCGCTACGCCTCGGAGGTGACCGACGTCCCCGTCATCAATGCCGGCGACGGTGCCAACCAGCATCCTTCACAAACGATGCTCGACCTTTACTCAATCTACAAAACTCAAGGTAGGCTCGACAACCTCACTATCACCCTCGTCGGCGACTTGAAATATGGCCGCACCGTCCATTCGCTGATTATGGCTATGAAATATTTCAAACCCAATTTCAATTTCGTAGCCTGCGACGAACTCAAGATGCCAAAAGAATATCTCAAGTTTTGCGACGAGCAAGGCATCAGCTACCAATGTCACACCGACTTCTCTCAAGAGGTTATCAACTCCTCCGACATTATTTATATGACGCGCGTGCAGCGTGAACGATTCTCCGACCTCACCGAGTATGAGCGCGTCAAAGACCTCTACACCTTGCGCAACGCAATGCTCGATAATTCGCGCGACAACCTGCGCATACTCCACCCGCTGCCTCGCGTCAACGAAATCTGAGCTCGGCCGGGTAGTCCTGGGCCTTGATGGACTGCACGAGCTCGGTGATGAC
>CAZBBL010000080.1:0-9270 GCA_964490275.1 uncultured Barnesiella sp. | reverse complement strand
GACCCCAACATTAAAAGTGTTGTGCTCTACCAGCTGAGCTAGCGAATCTCCCTTTTTGCTGCTTCAGTTTGAGGTGTCCCTCTCTCTAAAAGCGTTGCAAAGTTACGCACCTTTTTTGATTCTTGCAAATATTCGAGCTACTTTTTCTCTAAAAAAATGTTACATCTCTGTTTTATAACACATTACAAAACGATAACAATTGAAGTTTTTTCGCCACTTATTGAGTTTACCGGATTTTTTCTGTAACTTCGCACAAAATATATTAGCGGAGCGTTTTCTGAGCATCCCGCAATTTTCACTAATAATATACAGGAATTATAATGAAGAGAACCATTGTCAATGCATCTATAGCAGCAGTCATGCTGTCGATGGCATCGTGCGCATCCTCACCCAAAGCCGGCATTAACGACCTCACAGGCGAATGGCGCATCGTCGCCGTCGACGGTCAGCAAGTAGTCACCTCGCCACAACAAGCAGGCCCATACGTTGGCTTCGACATACAAAACGGTAGAATTTTCGGCGAATCGGGCTGCAACATCATCAAAGGCGTACTCGACACCACCAAACCCGACGGCGTAATCTCGCTCGACGGCATCTCATCAACACGCATGGCCTGCCCCGACATGGAACTCGAGCAATCTATCCTCAACGCTTTCAACAACGTCGAACAATACAAACTCGACAAAGCCGGCAACATCGAATTGCTCAACAACAACGGCGACGTCGTCATCAAACTCGAAAAACGCACCGACAGCGACCTTAAAGCCCTCTCAGGCAAATGGAGCGTAAGCGAACTCGCCGGACAACCGCTGACCGCCGAACAAGCCGCCGACATCTCAATCGCCTTCGACATCAACGACCACACATTTGCCGTCGCTACCGACTGCAATACCCTCGGCGGCACCTACTCCAACGAATTTGTCGACCTCAAATTCAACCTGCAAACCGCAACACTGATGGCTTGCCCCGACGACACCATTGAGCAACAATTCAAAGCTCTGCTGCCGACAATCACCCACTACGACAACCTCGACGGCAACAACATCGGCCTCTACGACGACGACAACGTGTTGCAACTCGTCATCTCCCCCATAGCCGCTCCCGAGCAATAAACCGACCCGCGAGCCTCGAACATGGCAAGCGCGGCGAGCCTCAGTGGCTTGCCGCGCTTGTCGTAGATGTCGATATAGAGCCGTTAGCCCTTGTATTTCTCTGCCTGAGCCTTGATAAGCTCGGCATCGTCGAAATAGTTGATCTTCATAGCCGCACGCACTCTGTCGAGCGTCTGAGCCGCCGCTGCACGTGCCGTCTGCGAACCGCTACGCAATATGTCGTAGACCGTCGGAATGTTTTGCTCAAACTCCTTGCGGCGCTCGCGCATCGGAGCCAAAAACTCCTCAAGGATATTAATCAAAAGCTTTTTAACTGTGCCGTCGCCGACGCCGCCACGCACATAATGGTCTTTCAGCTCCTGAAGATTGGCATATTGCGGCAGGTAGCGCTCAAAATGCTCGTCGCGCGAGAACGCGTCGAGATAGATAAACGGACAGTTGCCCTCCAAGTGGCCCGGATCGTCGATGTTGAGGTGGAGCGGGTCGGTGTACATGCTCTTCACCTTTTTGGCCACCTCCTTGGGCGTGTCTGACAAGTAGATACAGTTGCCCAACGACTTGCTCATCTTCGCCTTGCCATCGGTGCCCGGCAGACGCATACAAGCCGCATTGTCGGGCAGCAAAATCTCTGGTTCGACCAACGTGGGGCCATAGATATTATTGAAGCGGTTGACGATTTCGCGCGTCAGCTCAATCATCGGAGCTTGGTCCTCGCCAACGGGGACAGTAGTGGCGTTGAAAGCCGTGATGTCTGAAGCTTGGCTGACGGGATAGCAGAAGAACCCTACGGGAATGCTCTGCTCAAAATTGCGCATCTTTATCTCGGTTTTCACCGTCGGATTGCGTTGCACACGCGACACCGTCACGAGATTCATATAATAGAATGCCAATTCGGTCAATTCAGGCACCTGCGACTGAATAAAAATCGTTGTCTTAGCGGGGTCGATACCGGCCGAAAGATAGTCGAGAGCAACCTCGATAACGTTTTGGCGCACCTTCTCGGGGTTGTCGGCATTGTCGGTGAGAGCTTGCGCATCGGCAATCATCACATAAATCTTGTCAAACTGCCCTGAGTTTTGGAGCTCTACGCGACGACGCAGCGAACCAACATAGTGGCCAAGGTGGAGCTTGCCGGTAGGACGGTCGCCTGTCAATATGATTTTTTCCATACTGTATATTACGTGTTATTGTTTTGTGTGCAAAAATAATGATTTTTTTCAATATATCAGGCCAAAACACCCCCTCAGCGCCCCTCAGCCCAAAAAGATTGGCAAAAATTTTTAGTTGACACGATTTAAATGTAATTTCGTAGCATAATTCCTTAAGCAATGGACAACACCTCAAATAAAGATATCGCAACCACCGGTCCAATCGGCGTATTCGACTCGGGCTACGGAGGCTTAACCATATTAAAATCAATACGTCAGCGCTTGCCACAATACGATTTCATCTATCTTGGCGACAACGCTCGCGCCCCCTATGGCAGCCGCTCGTTCGACATCGTCTATAAATTCACCTTAGAGGCCGTCAACAAGCTCTTCGACTACGGCTGCCCGCTGGTGATTCTCGGTTGCAACACCGCCTCGGCCAAAGCCCTGCGCAGCATTCAACAACACGACCTCCCCATCAGCTCCGACCCCTCTCGTCGCGTGCTCGGCGTCATCCGCCCTACCGTCGAAAAAGTCGGCCAAGTATCTAAAACGGGCCACATCGGCATCTTCGGCACCCCGGGCACCATCCAAAGCGAATCTTACAACATGGAAATCGCCAAGCTCTACCCCGACTTTGTCACCGTTGGCCAAGGCTGCCCTATGTGGGTACCGCTGGTCGAAAACAACGAAGCCAATAGCGACGGCGCCGACTATTTCGTCAAGCAAGAGGTCGACCGCTTGTTTGCCCGCGACAAAGATATCGACACCGTAATCCTCGGTTGCACCCACTATCCGCTATTGGAAAACAAAATACGCCGCTACGTCCCGCAAGACGTCAACCTCATGTTTCAAGGCGACATCATAGCCGACAGCCTCGCCGACTACCTCATCCGCCACCCCGAAATGGAAACACGCTTGTCGAAAGGCGGCGACTGCTGCTTCCTCACCACCGAAAGCCCAAAGAAATTTTCGCAAATGGCCTCGCTCTTCCTCAACCAAGAGGTATTAGCGCTGCAAACCGACCTATAGCCGTTTGGTCAACGCCAACGACATCACGCTCAATCGTGCATCGGGCGCGGCGCGGTGTATCGCATCAAGGCACGCCAACATCGTAGCGCCGGTGGTTATCACATCGTCGACCACCATCACGTGCTTCCCGGCAAATTTCCTACCGTCTACCACCGAAATTATACCCTCCACATTGGCCTGACGCGCTGCCACGCCACGACGCGTCTGCGTCTGATGGCGACGTGCACGCAAATTATCGGCCATCACAGCTATCCCCGTCAGCTCCGACACCGCCTTGCATATCTCATGACTCTGGTTAAATCCCCTACGCGCCACCTTCAAAAAATGCATCGGCACGGGTACCAACACGTCTACCCCCTCAAAAAAACCGTCGCTGCCGACCTCCTTGACAAACATTCGTGCCAAAGCCCGGTCAATAGATGGCCGCGAATTATATTTCGACCGCTGTATCAACCGCGCATACTCATTGTCGCGCACATAATAAAACAAGCTGCCGGCATGCTCTATCGGCAATCCCGTGCGAGCCAAACGTTGATGTATCTGATTGAAATCGCCACTATGGATATGCGTCAACGGCATCTTCAACTGACACTTCAAGCACATCAGCTCCTCACCATCGACCAACTCCGTGCCACAAACCTCACACGCCGACGGATATATCGCCTCGAGCGCACTCGACAGAAATCGTCTAACCCAACTCATCCTTAATAAGTTTGCGCAAGGCTCGCGACACGAGCTCCGACTCAAAACCGCGCCCTACTACATAGCGATAAATCTTTGTGCGCCCCTCAAACGTGGCCATATCGTCGCCACGAGCCGCTCTACGTATCGTCACATCGACCACCGTCGCCCAATATTCATCCTCGTCGATTTGCTCGAGCGCCTCAGAGATATATTCGGCCGGTATGCGCTTGGCTCTCAGAGCCATGCTTATTTTTACACGACCATATTGGGCAAAGCGAAATTTGTCAATCGCAAACGATTGGGCAAAGCGTCGGTCGTCGACAAAGCGATTGCGCGTCATATCCTTCAACACCGCCATCGCGTCGGCATCGCTCAAGCCCCATTGGCGCATCTTCAGCCTCAGCTCATAGCTGCAATGCTCACTCCGCGCACATAGCGCTTCCAATCGCGCCTGGGCATTTTCGGCTGTCAGTGGCTTGCGTTGCATCATCGTGTCACTATCGCGAAACGGTCGCGCCCTTCAAAATCTTTTTGTATCTCTACGCTGTCGTAGCCCTCGGCAATAAACATCTTGCGCAATTCGCCGACAAACAGCGGGTTGATTTCAAGATAAATGCGGCCATGCTCGGCCAACGACTCGCGACCGATTCTCGCTATCGCCCGATAAAAGCGCAACGCATCGCCATCGGGCACAAACAGCGCCGTCGACGGCTCATATTCGAGCACATGGCGTTCCATATCTTTGCGCTCACTCTCGGCGATATATGGCGGATTGCTGACGATGATATCAAACGGCCCGTCGAAGCTGTCGCCGAGCATATCGCCACGACGAAAATCTACATCCACTCGCAGTGCCCGCCCGTTCTCGCGAGCTACAGCCAAAGCCGGCTCTGAAAAATCAACGGCCGTCACCGACGCAAATCTAAGGTGTCGAGCCAACGAAATAGCGATGCAACCGCTACCTGTGCCGAGGTCTATCACACGCAGGTCGGCAGCCTGATTTTCAGCGACTATTATATCGACCAACGTCGCCGTCTCGGGCCGCGGTATCAACGTCGCCTCAGTCACCTTAAAATCCATGCCATAGAAATGAGCCGTACCTAAGACATATTGCAACGGTTCCCCGCCAACCACACGCTCGGCAACCTTCATTATCTTGCCAACCATATAGTCAGACAGTTCATCGTCGGCGTGGATAGCCGTTTCCACCGGCCCCCACCCTATCACGTCCTCATAAATCGTGCGTACAAACGCATTGGCCTCGCGTTCGCCAAATCTATCAGCGAACAGCCCTCTCAACACGGCGCTCATACGGCGCAACGTCGTCTGCTCTTTTCCGGTTTCTTCTGCCATAATTATGACAAAGTTACAATTTTTTCACCGCAATAGTTATCTGATACGCAATATTTTCATAACTTTGAACTCGTTACCTTAACGATTAGTCATCAATCTCATATCATAAAGCAATTATCATGAAAACTACCCGACTAATGTTTCTGCTCGCGTTGGCATGGCTGCTTGGCGTCTCAAGCCTCAACGCTCAACAAGTGATAAGTCGCGCCACAACCGCCCAAGGCGAAGTCGAAGGCGTGGTTGAGGACGGCCTCGGCATGTTTAATGCCATCCCCTATGCCAAACCGCCGGTTGGCAACCTCCGCTGGAAAGCCCCCGTGCCCATGGATAAATGGGAAGGCGTCTACAAAACCGACCACTATGCCCCTATGCCTCCACAACGCCCTATCACACTTCCCGGCGTTAAACTTCCCGAATGGAACGAAGACTGCCTCTATGTCAATGTCATCACTCCCGCCACCTCTACCGACGAAGCTCTGCCCGTAATGGTGTGGATTCACGGCGGCGGATTCGTCATCGGCTACTACGGCAACCCCATCGGCAACAACATCGCAAAAAAAGGCGTAGTCTACGTCAGCATCGCCTACCGCACCGGCGCCCTTGGCTTCTTAGCCCTGCCCGAGCTCTCAAAAGAGTCAGGCAAAGGCATCTCAGGCAACTACGGACTCATGGACATGATACAAGCTCTGAAATGGGTAAAACAAAACATTGCCGCCTTTGGTGGCGACCCCGACAAGGTGACAATCTTCGGCGAATCGGCCGGCGCCATCGCCGTGAGCATGCTTTGCGCATCGCCCGAAGCTAAAGGCCTGTTCCGCGGAGCCATCAGCGAAAGCGGCGGCTCATTCTGCCCCATATCCGAAAACATCTACCTCAACAACCAAGCCATCCGCAACATGAAAGCCGCCGAAGCCCTCGGCACCGACTTCATGAAACGCATGGGCGCAAAATCGCTCAAACAGCTGCGCAAAATGAGTCCCGAAGCTTGGATTGGCGACGATGACACCACCGGCATCTCAGGCTTTTGGCCTACCGTCGACGGATATATTATCACCGACGACCAATACAAGCTATACCAACAAGGCAACTACAACGACGTCAATGTGCTCATAGGCACCAACTCCGACGAAGGCCCCATGTTTGTGCGCCCGACATCGGTCGCCAACTACGAAGCACGCATGGATTCGGTCTACGGCCCCAACGCCCAACGCGTTTTGTCTGAATATAAAGCCTCCAACGACAACGAAGTCTACTTCGCCCTCGCCGACATCTTCCGCGACGCCGAATTTGCTTGGCACACCTACGCTTGGGCCAAACTCCAAAAACAAACCGGCAAAGGCAAAGTCTTCGTCTACTACTTCGACCAACCCAACCGAGCAGCTTGGATTCCAGCCTTTGCCCAACGAAACGGAGCCTTCCATGGCGACGAAACGTCGTATGTATTCGGCAATCTCGCCGACGATGCAACCCCATCTGAAAGCGCCCTGAGCGACATCATGATGGACTATTGGATCAACTTCGTCAAAACCGGCGACCCTAACGCCAAAGGCCTACCCTACTGGAGCGAATTTGACGAAAGCAAAGCCTCTGTAATGCACTTTAAAGATGGAGCCCACCTCATCGACCTGCCCAACTACAGCAAATTGCAACTCATGGACGACCACTATCGCCGCCTCCGCGAGAGCGCTCCCGCAAAATAGACTGTAAAACAATACTCCCAAAAGATTGCATCCTCGCCTCGGATGCAATCTTTTTTTACATTTCTTTTACAAACGGGATCTTAATGCTAATTTTGCCACATATTACCTGACCCGATTAAGCTGCTTATGAAACAAATCCTCACATTATTTGCTTTGACCTTTGCTATGGCGTCATTCGCCCAAAATGCCGAAACCAAAGCCACCGACAGCATTGCCGGCGCCAACGACCCCAATCTTGACCAACAATTGCAAGAGATTGTAGTGCAAGCCCCCAAAGTAGTTCATAAGTCAGACATGGATGTGTTCTACCCCTCGGCCGGAGCCGTCGACAAATCAAAAAACGGCGTACAGCTGCTGAAAAATCTCATGATACCGTCGCTGTCGGTCAATGAAGTGATGGGCACAATCAAAACCTCGGGCGAAAGCGTGCAAGTGCGCATCAACGGCCGTGAAGCCACTGTCGATCAAGTCAAAAACCTCCTCCCCGAAACAATTAAACGCATCGAATGGATCGACGACCCCGGCCTACGCTATAAAGGAGCTGTAGCCGTGCTCAACTTCATCGTCGCCAACCCCTCGCTCGGCGGTTCGTTTATGGCCGATGCAATGCCCGCCCTCAACAGCGTCTGGGGCGAATACAAAACTTCGCTCAAACTCAACAACGGTCGCTCGCAATGGAGCCTCAATGCCGCCTACAAAGCCACCAATCGCATTGCCACTCACCGCGAATATAGCGAAACTTTCACCTACGAAAACGGCGACCAACTCACCCGCCTCGAGACACCCCTCTCAGGCTACATGAGCAACAACTTTGGCTATATTCAGCTCGACTACAGCTATATCAAACCCGACACCACAACGTTTTGGGTTGCCCTACATGGCCTTAAAGAATGGAACGACGACAAACTCTCCGACGGCCTTATGACTCAGAGCAACGGTGGCAACACTATCCACCTGCGCGACTTCTCCGGCAACAATGGCGCTACCCCTTCAATATACGCCTATTTCGAGCAGCATTTTGCTCATAATCAAACCATCGCCATCGACTTTCAATCAGCGTTCTACAACGGCAAATCATACCGCACATACACCGAGCACGACTACGATACCGACCTACTGCTCAACGACGTCAACACCTCTATCAAAGACCACAACCAAGCTTATGCCGTTGAAGCCGACTACATAAAAAAATGGAGCGACTCCCGCCTCACCGTCGGATTTACCTACAACGCCAACCGCAACCGCTCAACCTACGAGAACCTCGGCGGCGAAGTTTTCCACCAACGACAAGACAAAACATATTTCTTCGCCGAATATTTCCAACGCATCAAAAAAGTTTCGCTCTCAGCCGGCCTCGGCGCACAATACACCGACTTTAAATTTCGCGAGACAGCTCAAGGCAACAACAGCTGGGGCCTCAGACCTAAATTTTCAGCCACCTATCGCTACAACCATGCCTCGACATTTTCGCTAAGCCTCACCTCGTGGCAAAACGCCCCTTCTCTATCACAAACCAACATCGCTGCTCAGCAAACCGACGGCATACAATGGCGCATAGGCAACCCCGACCTTACCACAGCCACATCATATCTCCTCACCCTACGCTATAAATATACCTCCGACCGCATCAGTGCCACCTTCAGCGTGCGCACCCTCGACAGCCCCAACGCCATCGCCCCCTATCTTTATTGGGACAACGACCGTCTGTTCACATCCTACGAAAACAGCAAAGGCCTCAAATACGCGACATTTACCCTCTCCCCAACCATTGATGTTATCCCCAACTGGTTGGCCCTTGATGGGTCATTAACCTATCGCATAGAACAGTCAAAAGGCAACGGCTACTGCCACCACAACCGCCACCTCAGTGGCGACGCCACCCTCACAGCCTATCATTGGGGATTCTCATTGCTCGCACAATACTCAAAAGCCCAACAAACCCTCTCCGGCGAACTCTTCGACCGAGGCGAAACCCTCTCCGTCGTCATGCTCAGCTACGACTGGCGAGATTGGAACTTTGGCGCAGGAGCCATTTGCCCCTTCACAAAATACGACACCGGCTCCAAATCGCTCAACCGCTACAACACCAACAAAACCAACGTACGCCTCGACATGTCGCCCATACTATTCCTGAAAATCGCCTACAACCTGCAGTGGGGTCGCCAAAAACGCGGAGTCAACAAAATCATTGACGCCGACGCCCAAGTCGACACCTCCTCTGCCGGCGGCCGCTAATCCTCC
>CAZBBL010000079.1:0-9276 GCA_964490275.1 uncultured Barnesiella sp. | reverse complement strand
GTTGAGGTGGCAGACGAAATACGAGTAGACGCTCGCCTTCTCTTCGGTTACATTAAAGGGCGTCGCTTTCGCGACGGAAATAATAAAAGTGTCGTCGGTGTGCAACCTCTGTTGCCGACGACACTTTTGATATGAACAAGTAATGATTTATCGTTTTGTTGAGTTGCCTTCGTAGTAGTTGACAAAAGCACGGTTGACTAATCTTACGCCTCCTGCTGTCGGATAGTTGCCTGAGAAGTACCAGTCGCCTCGATGGTCGGGAATTGATTTGGATAGTCCGTCGAGTGTTTGATAAACTATTTTTACTTCAGCGACGGTTGACGATGGTGTCAGCATTTTAGCTATTTGTTGACTGATTTCGTCGTCGGTGAATGGTTGGTATATGCCTTTAACGCAGTTTACTTGTTGGTCGGCGGGTAGGGTTTCCATTTGTTTGCATTGAGCATATACGCTATCTATGACGCTTTGCATGCCACGCTGTTGCAGCAGTGATATGGCGGCGCGGAAGGCGATAAATTCGCCCATGCGTGACATGTCGATGCCGTAATAGTCGGGGTATCTTACTTGAGGCGATGATGAGACGATGACGATACGTGCCGGGTGGAGACGGTCGAGCATTTTGATGATTGATTGGCGGAGTGTTGTGCCTCGTACGATGCTATCATCAATCACAACGAGGTTGTCGACTTGGTTTTTGACTACGCCATAGGTGACGTCGTAGACGTGGGCTGCAAGGTCGTTGCGCGAGGTGTCTTCTGCGATAAATGTGCGCAATTTGATGTCTTTGATGGCTACTTTTTCAACGCGCAGTTTGCGGCTCATGATTTGATTGAGGCGATCGGCGGTGAGTTCTCCCCTATTGCTCAACTCTAATATTTCGTTGGCTTTATGGCGATTTAGATATTTCTCCAGACCGTCGATCATGCCGATGAAGGCTACTTCGGCGGTGTTGGGGATGAATGAAAATACGGTGTCGCGCAGGTTGCCGTCGACGGCGTTGACAATTGGGTTGACAAGGTTTTCACCTAGGGCTTTGCGTTCTGAATAAATATCGCGGTCTGAGCCACGCGAGAAGTATATGCGTTCAAATGAGCATTTGTAGTTGCCTTTTTCGCCAAGGATATCTTTGATTTTGACATCGCCGTTTTTGGTGACGATAAGGGCGCTGCCGGGGCTCAATTCGTTTACGTCGGCATAGCGTACGTCCATGACGGTTTGTATCACGGGGCGCTCTGATGCAACTACGACAATCTCGTCGTTGGCATAGTAGAAGGCCGGTCTGATACCTTTTGCGTCGCGCATGGCAAACATTTCACCTGAGCCGGATGCGCCACAGATGACGTAGCCACCATCCCAGCTTGGTGCACATGACGACAGTATGTTTTCGACTTGGATTGAGCTTTCGATGGCTTCTTCCATTTCGGGTCCGCTGAGGTGGTCGCGCAGTTGGCGATAGATGCGATGATGTTCTTTATCTAAGGCATATCCGAGTTGCTCAAGCAGCACAACAGTGTCGCTGTAGATGCGTGGATGTTGGCCGGTGCTAACTACTGATTGGAAGATTTCATCGACATTGGTCATGTTGAAGTTGCCACAGAGCATCAAGTTGCGAGCTTTCCAATTGTTGCGTCGGAGGAATGGGTGGACATAGGAGATGCCGCTTTTGCCGGTAGTGCTGTAGCGCAAGTGGCCCATGTAGATTTCGCCTACAAACGGAGCGAAAGCATCGGCTTCGTCGGCAGGCATGTTTTCTACATTGGCTTTCTCGAGCTGAGGCATGATTTGGGCGAAAATTTCGGTGATAGCATTTGCGCCCAATGCTCGTTCGCGGAAGACATATTCGTGTCCGGGGCGGGAGTTGATTTTTACAACCCCTACCCCGGCACCTTCTTGTCCTCTGTTGTGCTGTTTTTCCATAAGCAGGTATAGCTTATTTAGAGCATAAGCATACGTGCCGTATTTTTCTTTATAGTAGCTTAAAGGTTTAAGGAGTCGGATCATTGCGACTCCGCATTCGTGTTTAAGTTGTTCCATCTATTTTGATGACAAATATTTATCTATTCCAATGGCGGCTTTGCGACCTGAGGCGATGCATCGCACGACCAACGAGGCGCCTGTTGAAGCGTCGCCGGCGGCAAAGATTTTGTCGACCGATGTAGCTCCGGAGGCATCAACCGAGATGTTGTTGCGCCCGTCTTTTCCGACTGCCAATTGCTCGATGATGCCGGTCTGTACAGGTGAAATAAATCCCATAGCCAGAAGCACCAAGTCGGCTTTAATCGTGTCGAAATTGCCGGTGTGAATAAGGTTGAAGCGTCCGCTTTCGGGGTCTTTTTCCCATTGTACTTCTTCAACTTTCACTTCTTTGACGCGGCCGTCGTCGCCGGCGATAATTTCGCGAGTGTCGAGCAGCCAACGGCGTTTGCAACCTTCTTCGTGAGAGCTGGAGGTTTTGAGTACAACGGGCCAATAAGGCCACGGGGTGTCGGGGTTTTCACCTACAGGAGGCTTGGGCATTATTTCAATTTGCGTTACAGACTTGGCTCCTTGACGGTTGGCGGTTCCTACGCAGTCGCTACCGGTATCGCCGCCGCCGATTACCAATACGTGTTTGCCTTTGGCAGAGATGCGCTCTGAGGGCTTATAGTCGTTGCCGGCATTTATGCGGTTTTGCTGTTGGAGAAATTCCAATGCAAAATGCACTCCCGGGAGCTCACGGCCAGGCACTTTCAAGTCGCGAGGCACTTCGGCTCCAATGGCTACGCACACGGCATCGTATTCTTTGGCAAGCTCTTTGGCGTCGATGTCGACGCCAATTTTGACGCCACACTTAAATATAACACCTTCCTGCTCCATAAGGTTGAGTCGGCGGTCGATTACTGATTTATTGAGTTTGAAATCGGGGATGCCAAATCGGAGCAGGCCACCGGGATTTTCGTTTTTTTCGTAGACTGTGACGGTGTAGCCACGGTGGTTGAGCTGATTGGCGCAAGCCAATCCTGAAGGGCCTGAGCCGATGACGGCGACTTTCTTGCCATTGCGTATGGCGGGCGGGCAAGAGTTGACAATGCCCTCTTTGAATGCACGTTCGACGATAGCTGCTTCGTTTTCGCGGATTGTAACGGGCTCATGAGTTTTGTTCAAGACGCAGCCTTTTTCGCAGAGTGCCGGACAAACGCGTCCGGTAAATTCGGGGAAATCGTCGGTAGATGTCAATAATTGATATGCGCCTTTGATGTCGTTGCGATAAAGGCGGTCTTGCCATTCGGGTTGGCGGTTGCCAAGCGGGCAACTCCAATGACAGAACGGCACGCCGCAATCCATGCAGCGGGATGCTTGGAGGCGTCGGTCTTCGGCGTTGAGCGTTTGCTCTACTTCGCCGTAGTCTTTGATACGGTCTTCAACCGGTCTGTATCCGGCTTCTTTGCGACCTATGTTGAGAAATGCAGTAGGGTTTCCCATTTCTTTGATTGGTTAAGTTGGTTGATTAATCGCGTTCCATTTGAGCAATCTTTTGTTGTAGATGCTCCATCTTTTCCTCTTGGAGTACTTTCTTATACTCGTAAGGGATGACCTTGATAAACTGTTCGACGTATTGATCCCAATTTTCAAGCATTCTGCCTGCCAATGGGCTACGTGTAAGTTTGTAGTGGTTGGATATGATGCGATAAAGCTCGCGGTTGTCGGCTTTGTCCTCGATAAGTGACAGCTCTACCATTTCCATGTTGCAGAAATAGTCGAAGTTGCCTTCGGGGTTCCAAACATAAGCGATGCCGCCACTCATACCGGCAGCGAAGTTGCGGCCTGTTGGGCCGAGAACGACCGTACGGCCGCCGGTCATATATTCACAGCAGTGGTCGCCGACGCCTTCGACGACAGCAGTTGCGCCGGAGTTGCGCACGCAGAATCGTTCGCCAACTTTACCGTTGATGTAAATTTCACCGGCTGTAGCGCCATAGAGGATTGTATTGCCGGCAATGATGTTCTCTTCAGGGGCGAATGTAGTGCCTGTCGGAGGCACGATGACGATTGTGCCACCCGAAAGGCCTTTACCGACATAGTCGTTGGCGTCGCCTTCGAGTTTGAATGAGATGCCGTTGGCCAGGAATGCGCCGAAACTTTGTCCGGCAGAGCCGCGGAATGTACAGTTGATAGTGTTTTGAGGCAATCCGTTGTCGCCATATTTGCGTGCGATTGTGCCGGAAAGCATTGCGCCAACCGAACGATCTGTGTTGGTGATAGGGAATTCCAATTCGACGGGCATTGATGCTTCGATTGCAGGGTAGCTGCGACTGATTATTTCGCGATCTAATACACGGTCGATATCATGTTTTTGATTGATTGTCTTGATGATTGCATTGTCGGGGCAATCGGGGCGGAAGAGTATGCGCGAGAAATCGAGTCCGGTTGATTTGGCTGCGTGCACGTTGTCTTTGACATAGAGGAGTTCGGAATGGCCGATGATTTCGTCCATTGAATGGACTCCGATTTCGGCCAATGTCTCACGGATTTCTGTAGCCAGAAATTTAAAGAAATTGATGACGTACTCTGAACGCCCCAAGAATCGTTTGCGCAGCTCGGGATTTTGAGTTGCTACGCCTACGGGGCATGTGTTGAGATGGCACTTGCGCATCATTACGCAGCCGAGCACAATCAATGCGCTGGTTGCAAAGCCATATTCTTCAGCTCCGAGCATCGCCATGATGATGACGTCGCGTGCGGTCTTTAATTGGCCGTCGACTTGTAGTTTTACTTGTCCGCGCAGATTATTGAGCACGAGAGTTTGTTGAGTTTCGGCCAAACCTATCTCAGATGGGAGTCCGGCATAGCGAATAGAGCTTGCCGGCGATGCTCCGGTGCCACCCTCGCTACCGCTGATTGTAATCAAATCGCTCTTGGCTTTAGCCACGCCGGCTGCAATTGTGCCGACTCCGCTTTCTGATACCAACTTGACTGAAATCGTGGCTTGCGGGTTGACATTCTTGAGGTCGAAGATAAGTTGTGCAAGGTCTTCGATAGAGTAGATATCGTGGTGAGGGGGTGGCGAGATTAGAGATATGCCCGGGAGCGAATGGCGTGTTTTGGCGATGATTTTGTCGACTTTGAATCCGGGGAGCTGACCACCTTCGCCGGGTTTTGCGCCTTGGGCTACTTTAATTTGTATTTCGTCGGCATTGACGAGATATTCGGCTGTGACGCCAAAACGTCCTGAGGCAACCTGTTTGATAGCGCTGCGAGCCGATGAGCCGTCTTCGCGTGGCTTGAATCGAGCTGAGTCTTCGCCGCCTTCACCGGTGTTGCTGCGAGCGCCGATGGCGTTCATGGCAATGCCGAGAGCCTCGTGAGCTTCGCGCGAGATTGAGCCAAACGACATTGCTCCGGTGACGAAGCGTTTCATGATTGACTCGATTGGCTCTACTTCATCAATGGGTATAGGTGAGCCCTTACGGAAGTCGAGGAAATCGCGAATGAATAATGGCTGCTCTTTGTTGTCAACGAGCGACGTAAATTCTTTGAATTTTTTGTAGCTACCGAGGCGTGTGGCGAGTTGCAAGGTGGCAATGGTCTCAGGGTTCCAAGCATGTTTCTCTCCATCTTTGCGGTATGAATACATACCGAAGTGGTCGAGCAGCTCGGTGTCGCCGATTTTGGCAAAAGCGCGTGAGTGAGATTTTATAATATCGCGAGCAAGTTCGTCGAGCGACAATCCACTGATTTTTGAAACGGTGTTGCTGAAATATTTGTCGCATAATTCGTTTGACAGGCCAAGAGCTTCAAACAGCTGAGCGCCCTTGTAGCTTGTGAGTGTAGAGATGCCCATTTTGGAGAGCACCTTCAGCAAACCTTTGTCGACAGATTTGATATAGTTCTTTACAGCTGTGTCGAAATCGAGCTGTATCTCTTTGCGCTTAACTAAATCGTTTATTACGGCAAATGCCAAATAGGGATTTACGGCGCTTGCACCGTAGCCTGAAAGCAGGGCAAAGTGCATTACTTCGCGGGCATCAGCAGTTTCGACTACCAAGGCTGTCTGTACACGTTTTTTAAGGTGTATCAGATGGTGGTGTACGGCAGATGTTGCCAAAAGCGATGGTATCGGGGCATTGTCTTTGTCGACATCGCGGTCACTGAGGATAATGTAGTTGCAACCTTCGTCAACGGCGTTTTCAGCCTCTTTTGACAAGCGTTCAATAGCGTCTGACAAGCCTTTGGCGCCATCGGCTACGGGGAATGTCATTGATAGTTTACGCGTATTGAAACCTTTGTAGCGGAGGTTGCAAAGTATGTCGAGTTCGCGGTTGGTCAATATCGGGCGATTAAGTTCAACCATCTTGCAAAGCTCGGGAGAGGGTGTGAGCAAATTCATGTTGATAGCGCCGATATAGCTGTCGAGGCTCATTACCAACTCTTCGCGCAATGGGTCAATCGGCGGGTTGGTGACTTGAGCAAAATGCTGACGGAAGAAGTTGAAAAGCAATTGAGGCTTTTCGCTCATTACTGCCAGCGGAGTGTCGTTGCCCATGGAGTTGACCGGTTCTTTGCCGGTTGTAACCATTGGTGTGATGACGCGTTCGATTTCTTCGCGATGGTAGTTGAATGTGGCAAGTAGTTTGTCAAATTGGTCGACATCGTTGTCGATTTTCTTGCCGGTTTGTATTTTGTCGAGGAGAATGCGGTTTCGCTCGAGCCATTCGCCATAGGGAAATTCGGAGGCAAGCTTTTCCTTAATTTCTTTATCGTGATAGATTTCGCCTTTTTCCATGTCGACGAGCAACATTTTGCCCGGGCGCAGACGGCCTTTTTGTTTCACCTCGGATGGTACGAAAGGTAATACGCCCATTTCAGAGGCGATAACGATAGTATCGTTGTTGGTGATGAGGTAGCGTGCCGGGCGTAGACCATTGCGGTCGAGCATACCACCGGCATAACGTCCATCGCTAAAGAGCAATGTTGCAGGGCCGTCCCATGCTTCCATCAAGATGGAGTGATATTCATAGAAAGCTTTCAGCGCCGGTGAAATCGGGTTTTTATCATTGAAACTTTCGGGCACTAACATAGCCAAAGCGTGGGGCAACTCCATGCCTGCACGCACAAAAAATTCCAATACATTGTCCAACGAAGCGCTGTCGCTCATGCCCGGTTGGATAATAGGCGTAACGTCGGCATCGCCGAAATTTTCGGGATGAAGCATCGATTCGCGAGCCTTCATCCATAATCGGTTGCCACGGATAGTGTTGATTTCGCCATTGTGCCCGAGCATGCGGAATGGTTGAGCCAATGACCAGGTCGGGAATGTGTTGGTGCTGAAACGAGAGTGAACCAACGCCATACCGGTAGTGAAATGTGGGTTCATCAAGTCGGGGTAGTAATATCTCAATTGCAAAGATGAGAGCATACCCTTATAGATGATTACTTTTGACGAGAGCGAGACGATGTAGAAATCGTCTTTGCCGGCAATAGTTGATTGCTCGACTTTTTTCTCGATTTCGCGACGTAGCAGATAGAGTTTAGGCTCTAAGTCTTCGTTGCTCTGTTCGTCAGCGATGAATATTTGTTTGATTGCTGGTTCGGCCTTTTTAGCTACCGGACCCAATAGCGAGTCGTTTGTAGGGACATCGCGCACGGGCATGAATGTCAAGCCGGCGTCGAATGTAGCTTTTTCGATGATATCAAAAATCAGTTGTTGAGAGTCGGCATCTTTTGGCAGGAATACTAAGCCACTCCCGTAACGTCCCTTCTCAGGGACTGCGATGCCTTGGAGGAGAATAAATTCGTGAGGTATTTGTACCATAATGCCGGCTCCATCGCCGGTTTTGGGATCGGCACCTTCGGCACCGCGGTGCACCATGTGCTCTAACACTTGCAGGCCTTTTTCTACAAGTTGATGTGATTTAATGCCATGGATGTTGGCCAACAGACCGACACCACATGCGTCCTTTTCGTTCTCAGGACTGTACAATCCTTGTTGTTGAGGCAATCCGTGATAATTCATTATAGAGAATTTGAATGATTGGAAACGTTGTGATTTTTTCCGTCATAGCTCGGGAGAAATTATTTCCCCCGAGCCGTAGCGGATAAAATTTGAAGTATTTATAGGATTGATTGAGAAATCAATCGTGACTATTATCTGATGAATAACAATTCGCGATACTTAGGCAGAGGCCACATTTCATTGTCGACCATCAATTCAAGTTTGTCGATGTGGTAGCGAATGGTTTCCATGCATGGGATGACGGTGTCGTGATAAGCGATGGCTTTTTGACGCTCGTTTTCGATGACATTAGCTTTTTTGCGGGCGTCGACCATTGCTTCGACTTGGTCTTTGATGACGCAGATGTGCTTCGACATCTTCTCGATTGTCGTAAGGTCTTGTGCCAAGACATCTTTGGCTGAGCCATCAGAGAAGAGTGTCTTAATCTTAACTAAGTTGTCGACCAAAATAGATTGATAGCGGGTAGCGACAGGGATGATGTGGTTGAGAGCCAAGTCGCCCAAAACGCGAGCTTCAATCTGGATTTTTTTGGTGTACACTTCCCATTTCACCTCGTTGCGAGCTTCCAACTCAACTTCAGAGAATACGCCTGTGCGGCGGAACATGCCGATTGATGAGTCTTTAAGGTAGGCATCAAAGATTTTGGGGGTGCTGGTTTCGCAATCGAGGCCGCGACGAGCAGCTTCGGCTTTCCATTCTTCGCTATAGCCATTGCCGTCGAAGTGGATAGCTTTCGACTCGATGATGAGCGTTCTTGACTCTTCGAGGATAGCGTGATAAAGCTCTTCGCCTTTGGCTACGCGAGCATCTACGTTTTGTTTAAACATCATCAGCTGATCTGCGACTGCGGCATTGAGCGCAATCATTGCCGATGCACAGTTGGCCGACGAGCCAACAGCGCGGAACTCAAAACGGTTGCCGGTGAATGCAAAGGGTGATGTGCGGTTGCGGTCGGTGTTATCGAGCAAAATCTCGGGAATTTGAGAGATGCCGACAGATATGCCCGATTTTGATGAGAGGTTGAGCAACTCGGTAGCGCTGCTCTTCTCCAGTTCGTCGAATATTTTTGCAAGCTGCGAGCCGGTGAAGATTGAGATGATTGCAGGGGGCGCTTCGTTGGCACCAAGACGGTGGGCGTTGGTAGCCGATGAAATTGACGCTTTGAGCAAACCATTATGACGGTTTACTGCTGCCATTACGTTGGCAACGAAAGTGATGAACTGAAGGTTTTGTTTAGCGGTTTTGCCCGGTGCAAACAGCAGTACGCCGGTGTCGGTGCCAAG
>CAZBBL010000078.1:0-9319 GCA_964490275.1 uncultured Barnesiella sp. | reverse complement strand
AAAAAACTCGTGCCCGAAGGTATCGCCGCTCGCGTCCCCTTCAAAGGCTCGCTCTACGAAGTCGTTTATCAAATGCTCGGCGGATTGCGCTCAGGCATGGGCTACTGTGGCGCCGCCAACATCGAGCGCCTCCACACCGCCAAATTCACCCGTATCACCAACGCCGGAGTCGCCGAAAGCCATCCCCACGACGTCGCTATCACAGCCGAAGCGCCCAACTATAGCGCATCTCATCAATAACATTCGCTTTACAGCAACTTAATACATCTCTATCTCGGAGCGCAACCTACCAACCCGACGGTTGCGCTCCGCCTTTAGTGCAACTTATTTTTACCCCCGGTAACATAATAATCTATCAATACCTTCGTTATTTATTCATAAAGAAAAAACTCCATTAAATCATCTATAAAATGAAAAAAGGACTCCTGTCGCTCCTGCTTGCCGGTGCCTGCGTATTTGGCGCCTTTGCGAAACAAGAAGCCGACCCCGTGCTGATGACCATCGACAAAAAGCAGGTCAAACTCAGCGAATTTGAATACCTCTACAAGAAGAACAACGCACAGCAAACCACCGTGCAACCCGTCGACGACTATCTCAAAATGTTTGTCGTCTACAAACTCAAAGTCGCCGAAGCTGAGAAGGCAGGTATCGACCAAACCGACCAATTCAAAACCGAGCTCGCCGGATATAGCAAAGACCTCGCCGAACCATATCTCACCGACGACCAGGCCCGCGAAGCTCTCACCAAAACCATCTACGACCGCCTCAAAGAAGAAATCGACGTAAGCCATATCATGATTTCGCTCGGCACCGATAAAGCTTCCAACAACCGCCAAATCGCCCTGCTCGACAGCCTCCGCACCGAAATCTTAGCCGGACGCGCCGACTTCGCCGATGTCGCCGACAAATATTCAATCGACCCTCAAGTTGGCAACAACCACGGCCACATGGGCTCTATGTCGTCGCTGCAATATCCCTACACCTTTGAAGATGCTGCCTACAACACCCCAGTAGGCGAAATTTCGCCCGTCACCAAAACCCAATTCGGCTATCACATCATCAAAGTAAACTCGCGCCAAAATGCCCGTGGCGAAGTAAGAGCTCAACACATCTTATTGCTCACTCGCGGCAAATCGCCCGAACAAGTAGCTCAACAAAAAGCACGTATCGACTCAATCTACAACCTCGTCGTAGCCGGTGCCGACTTCTCAGAGCTCGCCAAACAATATAGCGAAGACCCCGGCTCAGCTGCCAAAGGCGGTCAACTCGAATGGTTCGGCCCCGGACGCATGGTCCCCGAATTTGAGCAAGCAGCCTACAGCCTCAAACCCGGCGAAGTGTCACAGCCCTTCGCCACAAGCTATGGCTACCACATCATCCTCTGCAACGAAACACGTCCGCAACAGCTCGAATCATATGAAGTGATGGCTCCGAGAATCGAGCGCGTCATCCAACGCGACAACCGCCGCGAAATACCCAAACAAGAGAAAATACGCAAACTCTCTGCACGCTACAACACCACCATCGACAACAAAGTCGTCAAATCAATCAACGACGAAATTGCCAAAGAAGGCGGCCTGTCAAAAGACCTCGCCGAGAAATATCTCTCCGACCAACGCACAGTAGTCTCCGTCAACAAAGGCAAAGGCAAAGCCACCGTTGCCAACCTCTTCGACAAAATCACTGTCGGAGCCGAAACCATCGCCCCACAAAACGCCTCCGACATGATTAGCGACGCAGCCCAACAGCTCGCCGACGAAACCACCATCAACTACGAACGCGACAACCTCGTCAACGAAAACGCCGACTATCGCAACCTCCTCAACGAATATCGCGACGGCATGCTCCTGTTTGAAATCAGCGACCGCGAAGTGTGGTCTAAAGCCAAAAACGAGCCCGAAGGCCTCAAAGAATACTTCGACAACAACCGCAGCAAATATACCACATGGACCGAGCCCAAATTTAAAGGCTTCGTAGTGTTTGCTACCTCCGACTCAATCATGAACGCCGCTCAAACCTATCTCAACACCAACAACGTAGCTCGCAACCAAGTTGTCGACAACCTCCGTCAAAAATTCGGCAAAGAGATTAAAGCAGAGCGCGTCTTGGCTGCCAAAGGCGAAAACGCTATCATCGACAACATCGCTTTCGGCGGCGAACGCCCGAAAACCAACTCAAAATGGACATTCTACTTCCCCTACGACAATAGCATTATCAGCCAGCCCGAAGAGCCCGACGACGAACGTGGCACCGTCACCGCCGACTATCAAAACTACCTCGAAGGACAATGGGTCGACTACCTCAAATCAGCCCACAAAGTGAAAGTCAACCAAAAAGTTTTGACTCAATTCAAAAACACGATTGATAAAGAATAGTCTCCAGACTCAAAACATATAAAAGTGTGGCACACTATCAAAGTGCCACACTTTTTTTGTTATAATGTTAAAAAAATGCAACCTAATAGAGCTAAATAGGGTTATATAAAAAGAAAAGCGTAAATTTGTCAAGATATAATCAATCAGAATCATACACAACAATATCAATATTACAACAACGTGAAATTCAGAAGTTTCAACATCTGCATGGCCACAGCCTTAACCGCGCTTACGGCCCTCGCACAAAACAATATAATCGAAGAAGTAGCATGGGTAGTTGGCGACCAACCAATCTATAAATCAGAGATTGAAGAATATTACCAACAGATGATCTACGACCATACCCCTATCGAAGGCGACCCCTACTGCGTAGTGCCCGAGCGTCTTGCCATCGAAAAGCTCTACCTCCACCAAGCCGACATGGACACCGTCGTAGTGCAAGAATCTACTATCCAACAGCAAGTTGACTCTCGTATCAACATGCTCATCACCAACCTCGGCTCAAAAGAAAAAATCGAAGAATACTTCCACAAACCCCTCCCCGACTTCCGCGAACAGCTCACCGAAACCATGCGCGACAACTACCGCATCATGCAAGTGCAGCAGTCAATCACCAGCGATTTGAAAACCACTCCGTCCGACGTCAGAAAATATTTCGACGCCCTGCCGGCCGACTCAATCCCCATGGTACCCATGCAGGTCGAAGCCGAAATCATCACCCTCAACCCTACCATACCTCGTCAAGAAATCGAAGACATCAAAGCCCGCCTGCGCGACTTCACCGACCGCATCAACCGTGGCGAAGCTCAATTCTCAACCCTCGCCGCCCTCTATAGCGACGACGGCAGCTCAGTGCGCGGCGGCGAAATCGGCTTCATGGGCCGTGGCCACCTCGACCCCGAATACGCAGCCGTAGCCTTCAACCTCAACGACACAAAAAAAGTATCAAAAATCGTCGAATCGCAATATGGCTACCACATCATCCAACTGATTGAAAAACGCGGCGACCGCATCAACACACGCCACATCTTGCTCCGCCCCAAAGTCTCCGACGAAGACCTCCAAAAATCAATCAACCGCCTCGACTCAATTCGCAACGACATTGTCAGCGACAAATTCACATTCGAACAAGCCGCTCAATATATCTCGCAAGACAAAGACACCCGCAACAACCACGGCCAAATGGTCAACGAAGAGAGCAACTCTACTCGCTTCGAAATGAGCCAACTGCCTCAAGAAGTCGCCAAAGTTGTCAACGCCATGGAGCCCGGCGAAATCTCGGCACCCTTCATCATGAAAGACCCCAAACGTGCCAGCGATATCGTCGCCATCGTCAAGCTCACCAAACGCATCGACGCCCACCGCGCAAACCTCTCCGACGACTACCAACAAATCAAACAAATGTATGAGGCAGCTGCCAAACAAGAGAAACTTGCCAAATGGATCGACAAGAAAATCAACGACACATACATCAAAGTCGAAGACGGATGGGACAACTGCGACTTTAAGCACAACTGGATTAAGGCTCGCAACTGACACTAAACTATTTTGATGAATAAGCCTCTACTTTCGGTCGTAGGCACCATTGCCATAGTGTTGGCAACCATATTGGCGACTCCGTCTACCGCTCAAATCAAGCGCGACAAGACCCCGATACGCCCCACCATACCCTCTGCCAACCACAACAACCTCAACGTAGTATTTCTCGAAAAAGCCGACCGCATGAGCGCCGCCGAAGGCACCGACTACCAAATCGTAGTCGGCAACGTAGAGTTTCGCCGCGGGGGCATGCACATGTATTGTGACAGCGCCCACTACTACGACCGCGACGCCTGCTTCGAAGCCTATGGCAACGTAAGAATGCGCCAAGGCGACACTCTTTTCATCGACGCCGACGAATTGGTTTATGTCGACTCGCTTCAGCTTGCCACACTCTACGCCAACTTTGGCAAGAGCGTCACTCTGCGCAACAGAGACGTCAAGCTCACTACCGACATGTTTACCTACGACCTCGCCATCGACCTCGGCTATTACGAAACCGGTGGCGTATTGACCGACAAACAAAACCGTCTGTCGTCGCTCGAAGGCGAATACAGTCCCACAACTAAAGACGCCAACTTCCGCACCGACGTCCACCTCACAAACCGCTCCAACAAAGACACCCTCGAAATATTCACCGAGTCGCTTCTCTACAACACCGCCTCACACGTAGCATACCTCGACGACGAATCTACCATCCACAACGGCAGCGGCACTATCTACACCACCAACGGCGTCTACAACACCGAAACCACCCAAGCCGACCTCTACGCCAAATCGACCGTCGTAGGCAAAGACGGCAAAAAACTCACCGGCGACACCCTCTTCTACAACCGCAAAACCGGCATCGGACGTGCCATCGGCAACATGATTTTGACCGACAGCGTCAACAGCATGCGCCTCACCGGCGACTTCGGATTCATGGACGAAACCATCGACAGCGCAATGGTCACCGGCCACGCCCGCGCAACAGAATACTCCTCAGGCGACACCCTCTACCTCCACGGCGACACCATCCGCACCTACCGCCGCCTCTCTACAAAACAAATCGAGCAAATCGACTCCGTAGCCATCGCCACTATCAGCAGCGACTCGCTCAAAACAATCGAGCCTTCAGCCCTACCCAAAATCTCCGTCGAAGTGCCCGACACCATCCACTACGTCGTAGCCTACCCTCGCGTGAAATTTTATCGCCACGACATTCAGGGCCTTTGCGACTCGCTTACCGCCGTGTCGACCGACTCGATGATCTACATGAACCGCTTCCCCGTCGTATGGAGCGACAACCGCCAAATCTTCGGCGACGTCATCAACCTCCACCTCAACGACTCAACCATCGACCGTGCCATATTGCCTCAAAACGGCTTTGCCGCCGAACTAATCGAAGACATCTACTACAACCAGCTCAGCGGCAAACGCATGGAAGCCACATTTGCCGACCGCAAATTGCGCCACCTCGACGTCAGCGGCAACGTATTGTCGGTCTACTATCCCGAAGAGAAAGACTCTACATTCAACAAAGTATTCAACATCGAAAGCAGCTTCCTCGCCGCCGACTTCAAAGACAACAACATCGAGCGCATGAAGCTCTGGTCAGAAACCAACGCCACCGCTACCCCGCTCTATTTGGCCAAGAAATCGCTGCTCTATCTCCAAGGATTCAAATGGTATGAGCAATATCGCCCTACCGACCCCGACGACATTTTCAACTTCCCCGACGACCTGCTCGAACTATTCGCCACAGCCCCGGCCGAAGTAAAACCCGAAGACAAAACCTCAGCTAAAGGCGGAGGACCGGCCCATAAAATGGCCAACCCCGACAATTTCGCAGCCATAAAAGCCGAAAAAGAGCAATCTCAAACGGTTGAAACTCCCGACAATAACAGCCCTAAAAGCGACAAAACCGATAGCGATGAACCAACCCAATCTCCCGACTCAACCGAGCCAACCGACTCAACCGAGCCAACCGACTCAACCGAGCCAACCATCAGCCAAAGTCAGCTCTCTGATTGACTTTCTCAACGAAAGCCCCTGCAATTTCTTAGCGTGCGAAAACCTCGCCAAAAAACTATCTGAAAACGGCTTCAAACGCCTCGACCTCGCCGAGCCATGGAATCTCGCCCCCGGCGGCCGCTATTTCACAGAGAAAAACGATTCGGCTATCTTCGCATTCATCGTCGGCAACGACGCCGCCAAAGGCTACAAAATCATCTCGGCCCACTCCGACTCACCCGGTTTCCGCATCAAGCCCAACGCCGAAATGCTTACCGAAGGCGGTATCCTCAAACTCAACACCGAGGTATATGGCGGCCCAATCCTCTACACATGGTTTGACCGTCCACTGTCAATAGCCGGTCGCGTAATATTGCGCAGCGACAACCCCTTGCGCCCCATCCACCGCAACATCTGCATCAAACGACCGCTGCTCACCATTCCCCATCTTGCAATCCACTTCAACCGCAGCGTCAACGAAGGCAACCGCCTCTCGAAACAAAAAGATATGCTGCCGGTCATCGCCCGCATCAACGACGCCGCCCAACGCGACAACTTCATACTCCGCATCGTCGCCCAAGCCCTCAACGTCGACACCGACGCCATCCTCGACTTCGACTTGACGCTCTACGACGTCACCCCAGCCACCACATTGGGCTATAACAACGAATTTATCTCCTCCGGACGCATCGACGACCTGATGATGGCTCATGCTGCCGTAAGTTCACTTATCGAATCTTCCGACCACAGTCAAGACATGACTCGTATTGTAGCCATTTTCGACAATGAAGAGACCGGTAGCGGCACAAAACAAGGCGCAGCATCGCCCGTATTGCAAGGCATACTCCAACGCATCAATCACTCGCTCAACGGCGACGAAACCACATTGCTGCAAGCCATAGCCGCCTCATTTATGGTATCGGCCGACAACGCCCACGGCATTCACCCCAACTATCCCGAAAAGCACGACCCCACCAACCATCCCGTGCTCGGGCAAGGTCCCGTCATCAAAATCAACGCCAACTGCAAATATATGACCGACGCCGACTCAGCTGCCGTGTTCCGCTCTATTTGCGAACGTGCCGGCGTGCCCTACCAATATTTCGTCAACCACAGCGACTCAGCCGGAGGCTCCACATTGGGCAACATCCTCACATCCCAAATCGACCTTCGTGGCGTAGATATGGGCGCAGCCCAATGGGCTATGCACTCAGCCCGCGAAACAGCCGCAACTGCCGACGTCGACTACACCATCAAAGCCTTCACAACCTTCTACAGTCTCTAACCACAACTCCATCAATACAATCAGAAGGCTACGCCTGCAGGCGTAGCCTTCTGATTGTATGTATAATCGTTGATTACAGTCCGAGTGAATTACCGTAGGTAGCGACTTGGCCAAAAGTGGTTAAGCTATCTACAGCCGTTTTGTGAGCTGCCAAGCCTTTTTCGAGTTCGCTATTGGCCTGTTCGGCTCCGTCGGGATAAATGACATTGAACGAAGCCACCAATTGACGTGTGAAATTTTGGAAAGCATTTATCAAGAGTTTTTTATCCTCTTGCGTGAGCTTTGTATCAGCATAGTTGGGGTCGCTAAATTTGTCAAACGTACCGCTGATTTGTTGACCATACTCGTTCAACGTAGCCTCATCGGTGCATTGTTTCAAGCCTTCAGTAACATCGCTAATGGCCTTTACGTAGGCTGTTACGGGAGTTTCACCTTCTTCAAGCTCAAGGAGCTCAAATTCGGGGACGTCGAGTGCGCCATCGTCCTCAAAATCTTTGTCCTCATATTTTATGACATCACCGAGTGTTTTACACTTACCAATCAAATCAGAAATCATCATGATTGCATCTTCCTTAGCACTCTCAGGCACTTCTTCGCCATAGACATTAGAGAACACGTCAATCAAATTTTGAGTATAATATTTATAGGCTGAAATCAAGCTATCTTTATCTTCTTGCGTCAGCACGTAGTCGGCATAAGCCGGTTCCTTAAACTTGTCGAAAGCTCCACTGTTGTCCTCAGCAAATTTTTGAATTTCTTCAACAGTCTTGCAATCTTTCATCTTATCTGATATATCGCGAATAGCTTGTGCAAACTCTTCTACAGGAGTCTTAGAGCTACAAGATGCCAATGATAGAGCTGCTAAGATAAAGCTCATCATCAAAAAAGAGATTTTTCTCATCTGATTGTTATATTAAATTTAAAGTGAATATTAGTCGAAACGAGCCTCAATGGGGCATGACATCAACAAAGATATAACAAATTCTTTATCAAAACATTTCCACCGGCCAAATTTTTCAAAAATATTATCGGCATGACAAAAAAAGCTGCATCGGTTGTCGATGCAGCTTTTTTGTAGGGTATATAATTAAATGTGAATTATACGCCTTGGAGTTTGAAGTTGACGGGCAGAGTGTACCATACGTTTACAGCGTGTCCGTTCATCTTACCGGGGATAAATTTGGGAAGAGACTTCACAACGCGAACGGCTTCACGATCGAGGTCGGGGTCCTTAGAACGGACAACTTTAACTTCACCAACCGAACCGTCTTGAGTTACGACGAAGCGTACGACAACACGACCTTGGATGTTGTTTTCCATTGCCATTGTAGGATATTTGATGTGAGAGCCGATCCATTTAAGGAGCTCGCCTTCACCGCCGGGGAATTGAGGCATCTGCTCAACTGAGTCGAATACCTTGTTTTCAACAACGGGTTCGGGTTTCTTCTCTTCAACGATAACTTCGTTTTTGTGTTCGCGAACGACGTTGAGGTCGTCGGTACCTTGGTCGAAGTTGGTCGAGCCGAGAGCTGTTTCTGTTTCCTTAACTTCGTCGGAAGATTTTACTTGTTCGATTTCTTTATCGTTTTCAACGACGAGGAACTCGGTAAATTTCTCAGTATTGAGAATCTCTTCGGGAAGAGCTTCGGGAATTTCGATTTCTTGCTCCATTTGGTTTTCGTCGGCTTGTTCTTCCTCCTCTTCGATTGCGAGCTCTTCCATCTGTTGTTGCTCGATAGCAGCGAGACGGTCGGCTTCAATCTTAGCCTGTTCGGCGCGATAGTCGGAATACATACCCCAAAGGAACACTAAGAGCGAAACTACTGCGAGACCAATAAGGGTCCAAAGAAGGGCGAGGTTGTGGCGGCGGTCAGATTGAGCACGCAGCTGATAAGCGCCATATTCTTTGTTACGACCTTCGAAAATCAAATCGGTCCATTCTTTTGATGAAAGATCTACGTCTTTTGCCATTTTCTTTACATTTATAAAGTTAATAAATCTATCATCATTTGATACCAATACGGGTCTTGTAGTCCAAGATCAGTAATGAATCATTGTGAGTCATTGTACCGATACAATATTGCGAGATTTGGTTGATCTGCATTTCGTCAAGAGCTGAGATAACACT
>CAZBBL010000077.1:0-9423 GCA_964490275.1 uncultured Barnesiella sp. | reverse complement strand
GGTAGGCGGAAGAGTTGTATTGCTGAGGCGGTGGTTGTTGCTTCGAGTTGGGGCAACGAGATGTTGAGGGCGTCGGCGGTGAATGCTGCCGTGTGGATGATATATGCACTTTCGTTGCGACGACCGCGCATTGGCACAGGTGCGAGGTAGGGGGCGTCGGTTTCCAACAGCAACCGGTCGACGCCGATGGCCGGGAGCACATTGCGCAGCGATGAATTTTTGAAGGTGACGATGCCGTTTATGCCAAAATAGAAGTCGCCGCGTTGTCGTATGCGTTCGACGTCTTCGATAGTGCCGCCAAAGCTGTGAAACACACCTTTTGGTATCTGAGGCAGCCCGTCGATAACTTCGAGCACTTGGTCGAGGCCATTGCGACAGTGTATGATTACGGGCAGGTCGTGTTGGGCTGCCAATCTCATTTGTATGTCGAAGATTTCCATTTGGCGTTGACATAGAGTTGCATCCCAATAAAGGTCGATGCCTATTTCGCCTATTGCGACATATTGAGTGTCGGAGGCCAGTTGGTCAACAACAAATCGGGTTTGTTGTTGCGCTTGGTCGGCAGAGATTTCGGTAGGGTGGAGTCCGATGGCGAGCGAGATTACTTCGGGGCGTTGAGCTTGGAGTCGTTTCATCTGATCGACACTTGAAGCGTCGATGTTTGGGAAAATCATGTGGCGCACTCCGGCCTTGACGGCACGGTCGACAACAGCTGCGTTGTCGGGCTCAAACTCGGGCAGATAAAGGTGGGTGTGAGTGTCGATGAGCATTTGTCAAGTGGGGGAAATTATTTATCTCTACCGCCGAGACGCAGCGCCAGCGAATTGAAAAATAGTTTTGCGTCGTCGTCGATGGCCAGCGAGTTGATTGCAGTTATGGCGCGGTCGGTGTATAAATCGATTTGTTGCCGACAGCGGTCGACCAAGTCGAGGCTATTGTAAATTTCACGGACAGCAGCTATTTTTTGTTGGTTGTCGGCGATGGTTTTGGCTTTAGCAATTGCTTGTGGCGCCTCGGCCATAGCTGTAAGCATCAGCCAGGTTTTTTTGTCGTTGACGATGTCGCCACCGATGGGCTTACCAAATGTCGCTTCGTCGCCAAAGCTGTCGAGCAAGTCGTCGCAGAGTTGGAAGGCTTGGCCTATGTTGTGGCCATAATCATGGAAGGCTTCAACGGTTGTGTCGTCGGCGTTGGCTGCGATAGCGCCCAATGAGCAGGCGCCGGCCAATAGGGCTGAGGTTTTGCCCGAAATCATTTCGAGATATTCGTCGACGGTGACGTCTGAGCGAGTCTCAAATTCCATGTCGAATTGTTGACCTTGGTAGACTCTCATAGCAGCGTGGTTGAACGTCTCGAGGAGTTGACGCAGGTTGGTGCAAGTAGTGGTCATTAACGTTTGCGAGGCGAATGTCAGCATGGCGTCGCCCGAGAGTATGGCAGTAGGCTCGTTCCATTTTACGTAGACGGTTTGACGTCCGCGACGTAGAGGCGAATGGTCCATGATATCGTCGTGGAGCAATGTGAAATTGTGGAATATTTCTACTGCCAACGCTACCGGCATCAATGCGTCGATGTCAGCACCGAGGGTTTGGCCTACAGCCAATGTCAGCGTCGGGCGAATACGTTTGCCGCCACATTGCAGACTATAGATGATAGGGTCGTAGAGACCTTGCGGGCGTCCATGCAACGGGAGAGCTGCCAGGGCGTCGTTGATAAGTTTGAGATATTTGTCGGCCGAAGTAATCATATCTACAAAGGTAGAGCCTTTTTATACAATTTGCAAGAGTCAGCCAAATTGAGTAATTTAGCAACCCGAAAAATTATTATTATGGACCAACTGCCACAAGACCCAATCATATTGCTCAGCGTTGTCAATACTTGGCTCCGCGACCGCTATGAGTCGCTCGATGAGCTTTGTCGTGCCAACGATATCGACCCGACTGAATTGACCGACCGCCTGCTCAAGGTCGGATTTACATATAGCGAAACAACCAACCAATTTATTTAAGGATGGAAGAATATCTGTCTCAGCTCAACGAACCGCAACGTCAGGCCGTAGAGTATCTCGGCGGGCCGTCACTGGTCATCGCCGGAGCCGGAGCCGGCAAGACGCGTGTGCTGACATATAAGATAGTCCATCTGTTGCACAATGGCTATGAGCCTCATCGCATTTTGGCGCTGACATTTACCAACAAGGCTGCGCGCGAGATGCGCTCACGTATCGAGCAGCTTGTGGGCAAAAAAACGGCCTCGCATCTGTGGATGGGTACATTCCACTCTATCTTCTCGCGCATATTGCGAGCCAACGCCGAGCGTATCGGGTTTAAATCAGATTTTACAATCTACGACTCAAACGATAGTAAATCTTTGATAAAAACAATTATCAAAGATATGCAGCTCGACGACAAGGTCTATAAGCCGGCAACGGTGCAGTCGGCCATCTCAATGGCAAAAAACTCGTTGCTCTCGGTTGAGGCCTACGCCAACAATCGCGAGTTGCAGGAATCAGACAGGCGTTCGCGTCGTCCATTGATAGCCACGATATACAAAGCTTATCGCCAACGTTGTTTCCTGGCCGGAGCGATGGACTTCGACGACTTGCTATATTATACTAATGTGTTGTTGCGCGACAATCCCGACGTTTTGAGCCACTACCGTGAGTTTTTTCGCTACATTTTGGTCGATGAGTATCAAGATACCAACTTTGCCCAACACATGATAGTGTCGCAGCTATGCAACGAGTCAAACAATTTTTGCGCCGTCGGCGACGACGCTCAAAGCATCTATTCGTTTCGTGGCGCCAACATTCGCAACATTCTCAATCTGCAAAACGCTTATCCGACGTTGCGCACGTTTAAACTCGAACAAAACTATCGCTCTACCCAAAATATCATCAATGCGGCCAACTCTCTTATTGCCAAAAACCGCTTCCAGATACCCAAGCAGGTGTTCTCAAACAACGAAGCCGGTAGCCCGGTAGAGGTTGTGGAGAGCTATAGCGACTACGACGAAAGCTTTTTGGTGGCCAACCGTGTGTCGCAGCTTCACGCCACTACCGGCGACAGCTACGACGAGTTTGCCGTGCTATATCGCACCAATGCGCAATCGCGTGTGCTCGAAGAGCAGTTGCGCAAACGCAATATTCCATATCGCATCTATGGCGGTTTGTCGTTTTATCAACGCAAAGAAATCAAAGATGCCATCGCTTATTTGCGCTTGTCGACCAATCCAGACGATGACGAGGCCTTGCGACGTATTATCAACACTCCGGCGCGTGGCATCGGTGACACTACGCTCAATAAGCTCATGCGCTGCGCTATGGATTGCGGCACGAGCATTTGGGGAATACTCAACGACTTAGACAATCCGCAATTGTCGATCAACTCGGGCACTCGTCGCAAACTCGACGGCTTCCGCGAGCTGATACAGCGTTTTATCGACACCAATCTCAATGGCGCTAACGCTGAAGAGGTGGCTGTAAAAGTGATTCGCGACACGCAGATGTTGACAAGCCTCATCACCGATAACACTCCCGAAAGCATCTCCAAACAAGAAAACCTCAAGGAGTTGCTCAACGGTGTGAAAGACTTTGTGGTGACTCAAGTAGAGGAGGGCAACGAAAACGAGGTTGGCATCTCCAACTATTTGGCTCAAATATCGTTGCTCACCGATCAAGATCAACCCGATGTCAACGAAGAACCCAAAATCACGCTGATGACAATCCATGCTGCCAAAGGTTTGGAATTTGGCAACGTGTTTATCGTCGGAGTTGAAGAGGAGCTGTTCCCCTCGCCGATGTCGTCGCAATCGCCTTCTGAATTGGAGGAGGAGCGCCGTCTGATGTATGTAGCGTTGACTCGAGCCAAACGATTTTGCATGGTCAGCTATGCCAAAAGCCGTTTCCGCAACGGCCAGACTGTCACTTGCTCACCTTCGCGATTTATACGCGAAATCGACTCTCGTTATAAACGTCTCTCGGTCGGCAACGGCTATAGCAACCCCAACTTCAATCCCGTGGAGCGCTATCGCGATTCGTTCCACTCAAATACCTTCGGACAGCCACAGCGCCGAGAATCGTCGCTATATCAATCATATACGTCGGCCAATTTCGACCAACCGTCGCAGGCCGCATCTTCGCCGGCTTCGGCTCAGTCGGGCTTCGTAATCCATCAGCCGTCGGAGCTGCAAACCGGCATGCAGATTGAGCACGAACGTTTTGGCCGTGGCGTCATTGAGCAAATCGACACTACCAATGTCAACGCTCGCATTGTCGTACGCTTCTCAAACGTTGAGGCTAAGACATTGCTGCTTAAATTCGCACGCTTCAATATCATACAATAATGAAAGGAATCGACTCATTACCCACACCGTGTTACATCGTCTACGAGGAGAAACTACGTCGCAATCTCGAATTGATAGATAGCGTGCGCCGTCGCTCCGGCGCTGAGATTATCATGGCGTTTAAGGCCAATGCTCTTTGGCGTACGTTTGGCATTTTTCGCGAATATGGCTTCAAATGTACGGCCAGTTCGTTGAACGAAATGACTCTCGGCAACGAGGAACTCAATTGCCTGGCTCACACCTATTGCCCGGCCTATACCGATGAAACAATCGGCCGTTTCTTGCGTGGCAGCTCTCATATTACGTTTAACTCTGTCGGACAATGGAACCGCTTTCGCAGCGTCGTCGAGGCGTTTAATCTCAGTGGCGACCATCGCGTGTCGCCGGGGCTTAGAGTCAATCCGCAGTGCTCGGTGATTGAAACCGACCTCTACAATCCGGCTCTTCCGGGCTCACGTTTTGGCATGACGGCCGAGATGCTTGCCGGAGAGCTTCCCGAAGGCATTGAAGGATTGCATTTCCACCAACTTTGTGAGTCGTCAAGCTATGATTTGGCCAAGGTGTTGGAGGCCTTCGAGTCGCAATTTGGCGTACTTATCGACAAGGTGAAGTGGGTCAACTTTGGTGGCGGCCATTTGATGACGCGCCAAGGCTATGACGTCGACCATCTGGTAGGCGTGCTGAGCGATTTCCGCCGTCGTCATCCCGGCGTCGATGTCATTCTGGAGCCGGGCAGCGCATTCACCTGGCGCACCGGCGATTTGTTGACTACGGTTGTCGATATCGTCGACAATCAGGGCATCAAAACTGCTATCATCGACGCTTCGTTTGCGTGCCATATGCCCGACACTCTCGAAATGCCCTACAAGCCGATTGTCAGTGAGAGTTTGCCGGAGCCCGACAGTAAGTTTCCCACCTATCGCCTCGGCGGCAATTCGTGCTTGAGCGGCGATTACGTCGGCGACTGGTCGTTTGAGCAACAGTTGAAAGTAGGTGATAGGTTGACGTTGGAAGATATGAACCATTATACGACGGTCAAAACTACGATGTTCAACGGTTTGAGCCATCCCGACATTGCTTTATGTCGCAAAGACGGCGAAATCGAATACCTGCGTCGTTTCACCTACGACGACTATAAATCGCGTATGAGCTAAACAAGAAAAACTATCGTTGCCATGCCTCGTTTCTCAATAATTATTCCGGTATATAACAGGCCCGATGAAATCGACGACCTGCTCAAAAGCCTCGCTTCACAAACGATGACCGACTTTGAGGTGGTAATCACCGAAGATGGGTCGAGTGTGCCGTGCCGCGATGTTGTAGAGCACTATGCCGATTGCCTCGACATAAAATATTTCTATAAAGAAAACGAGGGGCGCTCGATAGCTCGCAACAATTCGATGGAGCATGCCACGGGCGATTATTTCGTGTTTTTCGACTCTGATTGCGTCATCCCGGCCGACTATTTTGCGACGCTCGCCCGACAATTAGATGAAAATCCGGTCGACTGTTTTGGCGGGCCCGATGCCGCTCACGAATCGTTTACGACGACTCAACGTGCCATCAATTTTGCCATGACTTCATTCTTAACCACCGGCGGTATACGTGGCGGCAAGGTGAGCATGGAGAAGTTTACGCCACGCACATTCAATATGGGATTTTCGCGCAGCGTCTATCAAGCTGTCGGTGGTTTCCGCGAAATGTTTTCGGAGGATATCGATATGAGCAAGCGCATCGAGCAGGCCGGGTTTTCAACTCGCCTGATACGCTCGGCGGCTGTATATCATAAACGTCGTGTCGACTTCGCTAAGTTTTTCCGTCAGGTCTACGTTTTTGGCATGTCGCGCATTACGCTCAAGATGCTTTATCCCGGGTCGTTGAAACTCGTCCACACGTTGCCGACATTGGCTATCGTAGCCTTATTGGCTTTGATAGTGGCGGCAATAGTTGTCGATTGGCGTTTCGTCTTGCCGATTGCGGCCTATCTTGTGGCGATATTTGTCGGTGCGTTGATTAGTAGCCGTAGCCTGGTTGTCGCTGTCAAGGCGGTGCCGGCCTCCGTAATACAAATCGGAGGGTATGGCTTGGGCTTTATCAAGGCGTTTGTAAGCAAAATCGTGATGGGTCGAGGTCGCGATATCGACAGCGAGATTGCCATACGCAAAGGCAAATAATCAGACACTAATTCATCTCTCCAAATATTCTTATCCATGAAAAAAACTGAAGAGGGCAATATTGCCGAACCTCAATCACAGTTGGCTCCGAGTGTGCTACGAATAGTCGACCTCGATGTCGCTGACAAACCTCGTGAAAAAGCAATAGCTTATGGCGTCGATTCGCTATCAAACGGCGAGTTGCTCGCTATCATTTTCGGCAGTGGTTTGCCCGGCAAATCGGTTTTGGAATTGAGTCAGGAGATACTTCGTGACAACGATTTCAGGCTGTCGCGCATAGCCCGAATGTCGGTGCATGAGTTGGCCCGCAAATACGAAGGCATTGGTCCGGCCAAAGCCGTATCGTTGGCGGCGGCTTTTGAGCTTGGTGCACGTTGCCAGGCCGATATGATAGTGAAAGACCCCAAGATATCGAGCAGCGACAATATCTATCAGATGATGCGCCCGCTGATGGAGCGCTTGCCCTACGAGCAATTTCGTGTGGTGTATCTCAACAGAGCCAACCGTGTGATTTTCGAGGAGTGTATCTCAAAGGGGGGCACTGCCGGCACGGTCGTCGATGTGAAGTTGATAATGAAGAGCGCTATCGACAAGATGGCTGCCGGAATGATTTTGGTACACAATCACCCTTCGGGCAATCTTACGCCGAGCGCTCAAGACGACAGCATCACGCAGCGCATAAAAAAAGCGGCCGAGTTGCTCGATATGCGCGTTCTCGACCATATAATCGTGTCGACCGAGGGCTACTATTCCTACAACGACAACAGCCGGCTCTAAAAGGCTTCGCCGATGGCGAAAAGCAGGCCCGATGTGTTGCGCCCGAATCCATAGTCGATGCGAGCGTTGACGTTGTGTTTAAATTCAAAGCGTAGGCCGATACCGTAGTTTGGAAGCCATTGTGGGCTGATTTCTTTGCGACGAAATTGCTCAGGCGCATTGAATAGGGTGGCAGCTCCGCCCCAAAGGGTCATGCCGAGGCGTTTGTATAAGTGTTGTCGATACTCGATTTGCATCGCTATTTGGCAGTTGTCCATATACGAGCCCATGTAGTAGCCGCGCATACGTATGCCGTCGGAGGCTACCATCTCGCGCATAGTCCACGGTGTGTTGGAGTTGTTGAAGCTGGCGTAGAGGTCGTAGGCCAACACCGAGCCGCGCCACATGCGAGTATAGGCGTTGGCGATAAATGTATGGTTGATAAACGACGATGGGGCCGAGCCGAGTACCTTCCAATAAAACATGGGCTGATAAGCCAGGTGGATGCCGCGGGTAGGGGTCACGAGGTTATCGCGTGTGTCAAATTCGAGCGACAGGCCTACGCCGGTCACGTAGTATTGAGCGCGTTCGCCGAGCAGGTATTCGGGGTTGAGCAGATTGCGTGCATCGGTGTAGTCGGGGCGTAGGCGGCCGCCGATAAAGAAGTTGTGCGACAGACGGTAGACGTAGTCGAGTTGGAGGTCGATTTGTCGGCGGTCGTAGCGCGATTGTGGGTTGTTGGCGGTTTCTTGCGAGTTGATGCCCCAAAATTCGAGGCGTTTGCGGTAGAGTTCGACCTTGTATGATAGGCGCGATTTGTGGTCGGAAAAGAGGTTGTTGCCACGAAATGTGAGCACGAAAAATCCGTTGAGCGAAGCGTTGAGCGATAGAAATACGTCGGACGGCTGCTGGATGGAGTCGTGGCGGTTGACGCGATACAATCCCGACATGGCGCCGCCGATGCCAAATCCGGCTTCGCGTGTGTAAGACGGAGTGATGGCAAAACTCAAGTCGAGGGTTTTCTCGTGAGTGCGGTCGATGTTGCCGCGTATGAGAGTCGACAAGTAGCGCCGAGCCCATTCAGGAGCTTTTGAAATCAGCGGTATGGAGTCGGCATAGGTCGTCTCTTTAGAGATGAAGCCGATTGATAGAGGTTGATGTTGAGCAACAGAATCGCCCGAGGCTTCGAGGCTTACGGGCGATTCAGTAGAGGGATAACTATTTTGAGCGGCTGCTGTGCAGCTGATAAACAATAATATCGGCGCTAATAGTTTCAAGGTGAGGGTAGGTTTATTCTTTGTATTCTACATCGATGACGTCGTCGGTCGATGTTGTCGTAGAGGTGGAAGCTTGGCTTTGGTCGCCGTCGCCGTTGCTGTCGGCATTGTTGTCGCCGTTTTTAGCCTCTTTTTCGGCTTTTTCGGCGTTGGCACGAGCGGCCAAAATCTCGTCGGTTCGTGAGGTCCAGGGGCGTTTGCCGAATATGCGTTCGACGTCTTCGGTGAAGATTACTTCGCGGCTGAGCAACACTTCGGCCAGTTTGGCGTGGCCTTCGGCGTATTGGCTCAGTATCTCTTTGGCGCGGGCATATTGCTCGTTGATGATGCGCGAAACCTCCTCGTCGATTAGGCGTGCGCGGTCGTCGGAGTAGGGTTTTGAGAAGCCGTAGTCTTGACCGGTAGAGTCGTAATAGCAGAGGTTGGGGAGCTTGTCGCTCATGCCGTAGTAGACCACCATGGCGTAGGCTTGCTTGGTGACGCGCTCAAGGTCGTTGGCCGCGCCGGTAGAGATGTGTCCGAGGAACAGTTCTTCGGCAGCGCGTCCGCCCAATGTGGCGCACATTTCGTCGAGGATGGCTTGAGTAGGGGTGATTTGTCGCTCTTCGGGCAGATACCACGCAGCGCCCAAGGCTTTGCCACGCGGCACGATTGTCACCTTTATCAGCGGGTTGGCATATTGCAGATGCCACGAGAGGGCGGCGTGGCCGGCTTCGTGGATAGCGATAGCGCGTTTCTCCTCGTCGGTAGTGATTTTCGAGCGTTTTTCCAAACCGCCGATAATGCGGTCGACGGCGTCGATAAAATCTTGTTTCTCGACGGTTTTCTTGTTGTGGCGAGCGGCGATAAGGGCAGCTTCGTTGCGAAGCTGCCCT
>CAZBBL010000076.1:0-9598 GCA_964490275.1 uncultured Barnesiella sp. | reverse complement strand
AATTTTGTGGAACGGGGTCTAAAGCTCGTAGTCGACGCAAGCGCGCGACTCTTTGCAAGCGCTGATTGTTTGCGTTGCTGCGACGTGAGCCGGATGTTTGGCGTAGACCTCAACATCGGCCATTTTGTCGACGGTGGCAGTCAAAACTATATCCCAAGTTTCCGACGGATTTTGGTTGATACCCACCTCAATGCTGCGCAATACGTCGATTTGTTGAGGTAGCGCTTCGAGCGCTGCTTTAAAAGCCTTAGCGGCAGCCAAGCGCTCGGCATCGGTGCCACGGAGCTTGAACGTTACGATGTGTCTTACCATGTCGTGAAAGTGTTTTTTATTTTGCATAAAGGCGCTCGCGGGCAGCAGCCACACGTTCGTCGGTGATGTAGTCGTCATAGTCCATCATCTTGTCGATGATACCATTGGGTGTCAACTCGATGATACGGTTGCAAACAGTCTGAATAAACTCGTGGTCGTGAGAGGCCAACAAGATGTTGCCTTTAAAGTTTTGGAGAGTATTGTTGAAAGCCTGAATCGACTCCAAGTCGAGGTGGTTGGTAGGCGAATCGAGCACCATCGTATTGGCGTTTTTGAGCATCATGCGAGCAATCATACATCTCATTTTCTCACCACCTGAGAGCACCGATGCTTTTTTCAACACCTCTTCGCCCGAGAAGAGCATCTTACCGAGGAATCCTTTGAGATAAATCTCGCTTGAGTCGTCGCTAAATTGGCAAAGCCAGTCAACGAGGTTGAGGTCGGTATTGAAAAAGCTTGAGTTGTCGAGCGGCAGATAGGCTGTAGTGATTGTCTGGCCCCAGTCGAATGTACCTTCATCGGCAGCTCTGTTGCCACATACAATCTCAAACAATGCCGTCATCGCACGAGGGTCGTGGCTGAGGAAAGCCACTTTGTCGCCCTTCTCGATTTGGAAGTTGACATCTTTGAAAAGCAAATCGCCGTCGACCGAAGCAGTCAGGCCCTTTACCTCAAGAATTTTGTTGCCCGGCTCACGCTCGGGGGTGAAAATAATACCGGGATAACGGCGTGAAGATGGTTGAATCTCCTCGATATTGAGTTTTTCGAGCATCTTTTTGCGCGAGGTGGTTTGCTTCGACTTAGCTACGTTGGCGCTAAATCGCTGGATAAATTCGAGGAGCTCTTTGCGCTTCTCCTCAGCCTTCTTGTTGGCTTGTTGCTGTTGACGCAGGGCCAACTGGCTCGACTGATACCAGAAGCTATAGTTGCCGGCAAATACCTGCACCTTATTGTAGTCGATATCGAGAGTATGAGTAGAGACAGCGTCGAGGAAGTGGCGGTCGTGGCTTACGACGAGCACGGTATTTTCAAATTTCGACAGATAGTCTTCTAGCCAAGCTACGGTGTCGAGGTCGAGGTCGTTGGTGGGCTCATCGAGCAACAAGTTGTCGGGGTTGCCATAGAGCGCTTTTGCCAAAAGCACACGCACCTTTTCGTTACCGCTAAGGTCGCGCATCAGCATATAGTGTTTCTCCTCTTTGATACCGAGACCGCTAAGCAAAGCAGCAGCATCGGCTTCGGCGTTCCAACCCTCGAGCTCGGCAAATTTTTCTTCGAGCTCAGAGGCACGGATACCATCCTCGTCGGTAAAATCGGCTTTTGAATATAGGGCATCTTTCTCCTTCATGATGTCCCAAAGCACGCTGTGACCTTGGAGCACAGTGTCCATAACTGTGCAGTCGTCAAATTTAAAGTGGTCTTGTTCGAGCACGCTCATACGTTCACCGGGGCCTTGAGTGACGTTGCCATGAGTTGGCTGCAACTGACCGCTAAGTATTCTCATCAGGGTTGATTTACCTGCGCCGTTAGCGCCGATGATACCATAGCAGTTGCCGGGAGTGAACTTCAGATTTACATCCTGAAACAGAACGCGTTTGCCAAATTGGATACCTAAATTGTTGACTGCAATCATTATTTTACCTTAAAAATTGTACCTAAATTGTTGTATTTCTTATTGTTTGTGGCGCTTATAGCGCCCGTTATATTAGCTTTTGGGGTGCAAAGTTAGCAATTTTTTTTGTGACTTAGAGCTTATCGAACTAATTTTCAAACAATCTGCGACGCACGAAAAAGCTTCGAGTGGCTGCTACAAAGAGCATTGCGCCGGCTCCTTGTATCGCAGCGACTACCCAAAAAGCCGCGCTATAGCTGACATATTCGGCAACAAATCCGCCCAGAAGTATGCCTAAGCCCATGCCTAAATCCCACGAAATCAATATCGACGAATTGGCTGTGCCTCGCTGATCGTGGCGAGCCACCGAGATAAACATATTGAGGAAGGCGGGATACATCTGCCCGTTGCCCAAGCCTACCAGCAGCGCCGATAAATAAAAGCTCCATTCGCCAAAAGAGCAGGCAAAAAGCGTAAATCCGACCAACGATGTGAGCACGCCACGCACACAAATGCCGGTCAACCGACCTGCGCGCAGCTCCTTACGTCCTAACAGACGAGAAATCATCAGGCCTATCGACAGCAACATAAAGAAGAGTCCGGTACCATCAGTAATACCCAATTTCTCTTGACCGAAAATTGCGACATAATTGCTCATCACGCCCCAACACAAGCCAAACAACATAATGTTGACGGCCATCAGCCAAGCACGACCCAAAAAGAAATGGTCGAGGCTCATCTTGGGCTTGGCTTGAGACAATACACGTCGTGGCAAATTGACACTGCTCGCGCACAAGAATCCGCAAAACGCCAAGGCCAGCGACAGCCAAAACAACAATTCAAAATTGTCGGTCTGGCTGTAAATAAATATACCGGCAATAGGTGCTATCGCCATGGCCAGGTTGTTGCTCAAGCCGTAAAAGCCGATACCCTCGTTGCGACGCGACGAAGGGAGCACATCGATAGCCACCGTGCTGTTTGCCACCGTTGTAGCGCCAAAGGGAATGCCATGTATCGTACGCACAATCGCAAACATCAGCAGCGTCGTAGCTCCGATATATCCGGCAAACACTATAAAAAACGAGAAAAAGCATAGCATCAACACCTTCTTGCGATTGAAACAATCGACCATAAAACCGCTGAACGGCCTTACTATCAACGTCGCAATCACATAGCCCGAAAGCACTATGCCTATGACATCTTTATTGGCATGGAATTGCTCGCTGAGATATAGCGGCAACAATGGAGTCAACAAATAAAATGCAAAAAACAGCAAGAAGTTGCTGCTCATCACTTTAAGATACTCTTTATTCCATAGTCGCTCCAACTGCGGAGCCTCATTATTGACTGTCTTTATCATACACATTATAATACACAGCAGTGTATTTCCGAGTGCAAAGTTACAAATAATCCGCCAAACAGCAATCAGCCCCGCCCCCGCCCGATTGCATCCAATAGATTATCTCTAAAAAATTTCAAAAAAGTTGGGGTTAAATTGGTTAATAAAAAATTAAGGGTTAATTTTGCAGGCTGAATGAGCACGCCATGTCGATGGCTGAAGGTCTCATCCCCCGATTTTTGAATAACATCTACAAGAATATTAACCTACGCGCTATGAACGTACAATTTGACAAGACCGACGACGTAAGCGGCAAAATCACCGTCAACGTCGAAGAAAACGACTACAAAGAAAAAGTAGAAAAAGAGCTTAAAGAAATCGGCCGCACCCACGCCATTCCCGGATTCCGCAAGGGCCACGTTTCTATGGGTCAGCTCATCCGCCTTTTTGGCAAACAAGTAAAAAGCGATGTCCTCAACCACGAGGTTTACAACGCTGTCATCAAATACATCCAAGAAAACAAAATCGAGATTCTCGGCGAACCCCTGCCAGTAGCTGTCAAAGAAATCTCTCTCGAAGAGAAAGACTTCACTTTTGAATATGAAGTAGGTATCGCTCCCGAACTCAACGTCAACATCGACAAATCTATCGAGCTCCCCTATCGCACTATCGCCATCGACGAAAAAATGCAAAAAGAGCAAGACGACCACCTGCGTCAACGCTTCGGCGCTCAAGTGCCCGGCGAACAATTCGAAGAGCGCGGCTTGGTAAAAGGCGTAATGATGGAACTCGACGCCGAAGGCAATGTCAAAGAAACCGAAGACGCTATCCAAGTGACCTCGGCTATCGTAGCTCCGTTTGTATTTAAATCAACCGACGAAGCCGCTAAATTCGCAGGCAAAAAAGTTGGCGACAAAGTAGTCTTCAACCCCGCCGCAAGCTGCGAAAACAGCGCTCCCGAGCTCGCTTCTATGCTCCAAATCACCAAAGAGCAAGCTGCCAACGTCACCTCCGACTTCCAACTCACCATCTCTGAAATCATCGTCAACCGTCCCGCCGAGCTCGGCCAAGAATACTACGACGAAGTTTTCGGTAAAGACAAAGTAAAAACCGAAGAAGAATACAACAACGGCGTCAAAGCTATGATTGCCGCTCAACTCGCCCCCAACAGCGAAAACCTCTTCCGCATCCAATCTGAAAAAATCCTCGTTGAAAAATTCGGCGACAAACAACTTCCCGCCGGCTTCCTCAAAAAATGGCTCGTTGCACGCAACGAAGGTCTCACCGAAGAAAACATCGACGAAGAATACACCAAGATGGAGCCCTCTATCAAATGGCAACTCATCAAAGAGCGCATCGCCAAGCAAGCAGAAATCAAAATCGAAGAAAACGACATCCTCGACTTTGCCAAATCTATCGCTGCTCGCCAATTCGCTCAATACGGCATGCTCAACCTCGACGACGAGACTATCACCAACTACGCTAAACGCATCCTCTCCGACAAAGAGACCCGCTCTCGCATCGTAGAAGAAGTTGGCGATACCAAACTCTTCAACGCATTGAAAGAACTCGCAACCGTAAAATCAGAAGAGCTCACACTCGACCAATTCAAAGCAGCTGCTGAAGAAGCTCAAAAATAAAGCATCTACAACAGCGGCTACCTTATAGCCTAACGGCGGCGAAACCCTCAACCGAGGCGTTTCGCCGCTTGCTTTTTCGCTATACATAATCAAAACATAAATAATTAATTATCAAAAAATTTTTTGTCAATATAAAATTATTATTTATCTTTGACTAATAAACACAACAGCAAGTCAAGCCGCTGCAATCTCAACAACAACCCATGCAAAAGGCGACACGCTGTTGGCTACTTCTAACTGAATTATAGGTAAAAAGGAAACATATTTTTTAAATGATGAACAACGACTTTAGGAACTATGCAGTTAAACATCTTGGCATGAACGGCCTGGCGCTCGACCAATACGCTGCCGCCACTTCAGCCAATGCCATCACAAGCAGCTACATCTCCCCGACTATCATCGAAGAGCGTCAGCTCAACGTCGCACAAATGGACGTTTTCTCGCGCCTGATGATGGATCGCATCATCTTTCTCGGCACCGATGTCAACGACTATACAGCCAACGTCATCGAAGCCCAGCTGCTATATCTCGACAGCTCCGACCCCGGTAAAGATGTGTCCATCTACATCAACTCGCCCGGCGGCTCGGTTTATGCCGGATTGGGCATCTACGACACGATGCAATATATCAAAAGCGACGTCTCGACAATTTGCACCGGCATGGCAGCTTCGATGGCCGCCGTATTGTTGGTCGCCGGCCAAAAAGGCAAACGCTTTGCGTTGCGCCATTCACGCGTCATGATTCACCAACCTATGGGTGGCGCTCAAGGCCAAGCTTCCGATATCGAAATTACAGCTCGCGAAATCCAAAAACTCAAGAAAGAGCTCTACACTATCATCGCCGACCACTCAGGTATGCCCTTCGAAAAAGTAGAAAAAGACTCTGACCGCGACTATTGGATGACCGCCCAAGAAGCAAAAGAATATGGCATGATCGACGATGTCTTGATTCGCAACAAATAGAATCTCTGAGTAATGGCTAAAAAAAACACACATCAAGAAGATGATCGCATATGCGCCTTCTGCGCCCGCTCGGGCTCAGAGGTGAAAGCGCTCGTACCTTCACCTTCGTTCCAAGACATCTATATCTGCACCGACTGTCTCGATATGCTCCACACCCACCTCGCATCGCTTTTCAACAACGAAGAAGACGACGCCGAGGCCAAAGCCAAGAGCAACGCCGAGACGCTGGCAAAAGTGCCACGCCCAAAAGAAATAAAAGAATTTCTCGACAAATATGTAGTAGGTCAAGAGAGCGCAAAAAAATTTCTCTCAGTTGCCGTCTACAACCATTATAAACGTCTTTCTCAACCTACCGACGACGATGTCGACATCGAAAAAAGCAACATCATATTGGTAGGCCCTACCGGCACCGGCAAAACGCTCCTGGCTAAAACCATCGCGCGACTGCTCGACGTGCCCTTTACAATCGTCGACGCTACCGTGCTGACACAAGCCGGCTACGTGGGCGAGGATATCGAAAGCCTGTTGACTCGTCTGCTCCAAGCAGCCGACTACGACGTCGAAAAAGCCCAACGCGGCATCGTCTTCATCGACGAAATCGACAAAATAGCACGCAAAGGCGACAACCCCTCCATCACACGCGACGTCTCAGGCGAAGGCGTGCAACAGGGTTTGCTCAAACTCTTGGAAGGCTCAATCGTCAACGTACCACCACAAGGCGGACGCAAACACCCCGAGCAACGAATGATACCGGTCGACACAAAAAACATATTGTTTATTTGTGGCGGCGCATTCGACGGCATCGAACAAAAAATAGCCCATCGACTCAACACCCACGTCGTAGGCTTCTCAACCGACCCCTCTCGCAAAGACATCAAAGCCGACAGCTATTTGAGCTACGTAGCTCCTCAAGACTTGAAATCGTTTGGCTTGATACCCGAGATTATCGGCCGTCTGCCTATCCTCACCCACCTCGAGCCGCTCGACCGCGAAGCCTTGCGTCGCGTACTGACCGAGCCCAACAACGCCATCACCCGTCAATACACCAAGCTGTTTAAGATGGACGGCGTAGAGCTGACATTCGACGAACAAGCCTTAGACTATATCGTCGACAAAGCCATCGAGTTTAAACTCGGAGCTCGCGGACTTCGCTCAATCGTAGAGTCGATAATGATCGACGCTATGTATGAGATACCCTCTACCAAGAAAAAGAAATTTACAGTCACTAAAGACTACGCTGCCGAGAAGCTCGCCACCACAAACCTCGAGACAATCAGCTGCTAAGTCGAGCCCACAACGATCACTTCGCTCTCAGCGTGAAGTATTTTTCCAATCTAACATACAATTTCTATCAACCCCAAGACTGTCACTGTTAACCAAAACATACAAAACCACCTACAAACCCCTTAATCAACACTAACCCATGGTGAGCAAACAACAATTAACCGACGCCCTCAAATTCTATTTCGGATTTGACAAATTTAAAGGTAATCAAGAGGACATAATGATGTCACTGCTAAGCGGTCGTGACACGTTTGTGCTGATGCCTACGGGCGGAGGCAAATCGTTGTGCTACCAGCTGCCATCGCTATTGATGGAGGGAACGGCTATCGTCATTTCCCCGTTGATTGCATTGATGAAAAACCAAGTCGACGCTATGCGCAACTATAGCGAAGAGGATGGCATCGCCCACTTCCTCAACTCATCGCTCAACCGCGCCGCCATCGACAAGGTAAAAGCCGACGTCACTGCCGGCAAAACAAAGCTCCTCTACGTCGCCCCCGAGTCGCTGACAAAAGAAGAAAACATAGAATTTCTGAAAACCGTCAAAATCTCGTTCTACGCCGTCGACGAAGCCCACTGTATCTCTGAATGGGGCCATGACTTCCGCCCCGAGTATCGCCGCATACGCCCTATCATCAATGAAATCTCCGTGCGCCCCGTCATAGCGCTGACCGCTACCGCTACACCTAAGGTACAACACGACATCCAGAAAAATCTGGGAATGCAGCAAGCAGCCACGTTTAAATCGTCGTTCAACCGCGAAAACCTCTACTACGAAATTCGCCCCAAAACCAACACGATCGACCGTGACATCATAAAATATATCAAAAACAATCCTGGCAAATCGGGCATTATCTACTGTCTGAGCCGCAAAAAAGTAGAAGAGCTGGCCCAAATGCTCGTGCTCAACGACATCAAAGCGCTCCCCTATCACGCCGGCATGGACTCTGCTACCCGCACCGCCAACCAAGACGCTTTCCTACAAGAAGACATTGATATCATCGTAGCTACCATCGCTTTCGGCATGGGCATCGACAAACCCGACGTAAGATTTGTCATCCACTACGACATGCCCAAGTCGCTCGAAGGCTACTACCAAGAAACCGGTCGCGCCGGCCGCGACGGCGGCGAAGGTCAGTGCATTACCTTCTACGCCGCTAAAGACCTCCAAAAAATGGAGAAATTTATGCAGGGAAAACCCGTGGCCGAACAAGAAATCGGGCGTCAACTTCTTTTGGAAACCGCCTCTTACGCCGAATCTTCGGTTTGCCGAAGAAAAATGCTGCTGCACTATTTCGGGGAAGAATACCCCAACGACAACTGTGGTAACTGTGACAACTGTTTAAATCCCAAGAAACAAGTGGAAGCAAAAGATGATTTATGCGCGGCCATTGAGACAGTAACCGCCCTCAAGGAAAAGTTTAAAGCAGAACATATAATTGACGTAATGCTCGGTAAAGAAACCAACGACGTCAAATCTTATCGCCACGACGAGCTCGATGTGTTTGGTTGCGAGCAAGGCTCTGACCCACGTTTCCTCAATTCCGTAATACGTCAAGCCATCATCAGTGGCTACTTCGTACGCGACATCGAAAACTACGGCCTGCTGAAAGTAACGCCCAAAGGCAAAAAATTTCTCGAAAAACCCGTATCGTTTAAGATTGTCGAAGACAACGACTTCAACGAAGACGAAGAGGAAGTTGTAGTGAAAAGCGGAGCCTCATGCGCCGTCGACCCCGAGCTATACTCTATCCTCAAAGACCTTCGCAAAAAAATAGCAAAGAAACACGACCTTCCCCCCTACGTCATCTTCCAAGACCCCTCGCTCGAAGCTATGGCTACGACCTATCCCATCACTATGGAAGAGCTTCAAAACATCACGGGTGTCGGCGCCGGCAAAGCTCATCGCTACGGCGAAGAATTTATCAAAGTCATCAAAGCTCACGTCGAAGAAAACGAAATCGAACGCCCCGAAGACTTGCGTGTAAGAAGCGTCGCCAACAAAAGCAAACTCAAAATTTCTATCATACAGGCTATCGACCGCAAAATCGCCCTCGACGAGCTCGCCAACTCCAAAGGCTTGGAATTTAACGAACTCCTCGACGAAGTAGAAGCTATCGTCTACTCAGGCACTAAAATCAACATCACATACTTCCTCAACGAAATCATGGATGAAGACCGCCAAGAAGACATCTTTGAATACTTCAAAGAAAGCGAGAGCGACGACATCGAAGCCGCTATCAACGAACTCGGCTGCGACTACACCGAAGAAGAGATACGTCTGGTAAGAATCAAATTCTTGTCAGAGCTCGGCAACTAATCGCTCGACCGGCTAAACACATTATATAATATAATGAGCATTCTTAAATACAACGACGTCGAAATCCTCCGCAAAGAGCTCGTAGTGCTCAAACACGTCAACTTCGAGCTCAACGAAGGCGAATTCGTA
>CAZBBL010000075.1:0-9651 GCA_964490275.1 uncultured Barnesiella sp. | reverse complement strand
GATGTTGTCGAGGCGGAGTATGCCTAAATAGAGGTCGATATAGTGGTCGATTTGGCGCGGTGTGAGGGGTGAATAGCCGTAGAGGCCGTCGTAGGCTTCGTTGATGAGGTCGAACAGGGCGTGGCCGTAGTCGTCTTTGATTTTCTTACGCGATTTGAAATGGATTACTTTCAAGCCAAATTTGCGTTGCACGATGTCGGCGATGCGCTGATGTTTTTCGGGGATTGCGTCGGGAATTTTTATGAGATATTCTACCCAGTCGGCGTCTTTTGTCATGCCCAGACGTTCCATGTGGCGCGGGTAGTAGTCGTAGTTGTAGATGGTGGCCATGGTGCCGAGGCGGTCGAAGCCTTCGATGAGCATGCCTTCGTGGTCCATGTCTGAGAAGCCCATGGGGCCCGAGATTGAGGTCATGCCTTGTTGGCGGCCCCAGTTGATGACAGCGTCAAACAGGGCGTCGACAACCTCGTTGTCGTCGATAAATTCAACGAAGCCGAAGCGGAGATTTTTTTCGCCGGTTTTTTCGTTGACGATGTCGTTGATGATAGCGGTGATGCGGCCTACGGGTTTGCCGTCGCGGTAGGCCATGAACGATTGAGCGCGACAGAAGTCAAACGCGGGGTTTTTGTCGGGGCGCAAGGTGTTGACGTCGTCCATAATCAACGGCGGGACGAAGTATTGATTACCTTTATAGTGGTCTATGCCAAATTTGACAAACTTTTTGAGTTCTTTTTTAGTAGGTTGGATTGGACGTATTTCTACAGCCATGATTTAGATAGGGGATTCATTGAACGGTCGACAAAGAGGGGTTGGCTACAAGCCATCCCAGCAGGGCGATCATTATTGTTAGAAATATGATGATGGTTATGTATAGACGATTGTTTGAGCTGTTGCCAAGGGCCATTTTGAGGTCTTGGATATCGTGGTAGCGATGGCGCGGGTCGTCGTTGAGGCAGCGTTCGGCCACCTTCTCCAAGTTGGCGTGGCGTGTGGGCAGAGCGTCGAGCACTTGTCGCAACACTTGGCCGAAGTTGTAGATGTCGCGCGAGGTGTCGTCGTGGCTTAGGTGGTCGAGTTGGTCAAAGCCTACGTCGATGAGCTTGAGGTTGCCGATATTTTCGGTGAAGATGATGGTTTCGGGGCGTATGGGGTGATGGACGATATGGTTGCGCTGTATATAGTCGAGGGCGTCGACCAGCGAGGTGGTGATTTTCTCGAGAGTTTTGTCGTCGACTTTTTTCTGAGCGATGAGTTTGGCCAGCGAGTCGCCATAGACGTCGTCGGTGATGATACACATGCCGATGCCGGGCACCTCCTCATAGTCGTTGATCATGACGATGTTGGGGTGGGCCAGGTTGTAGCGCACATCAAACTCTTTTTCAATCATCTGTTGATACTCGGCGACGTCGCGATATTGCGGCTTAAGTGTCTTGAGCATCAGCCATTTGCCAAATTTTTTGGCGGTATAGACGTCGTAGAATGTCTCGTCCCATTCGGGTAGGAGCTCAATTTCGGTCCATTTAGGCGTATGTTCTTTGTCGGTGCTCATGCTTGTAGTTGATGATTGAGGGTTGAGCCAAAGTTACTAAAAATTTCTGAATCTGCAAATTAGCGTGGCATGCTGTCGTAGGCGTGCTGGCGCGTGTTGTTGAAGTAGAGTATGTGTTCGCGGGGAGCGCCTGAGAAGTTGATTTTGTAGGCGTCGATGTCGCCGGTCATGGCGTTGCCTACGATAGAGGCTCCGATGATGTTTTCGATGAGGGTTTCGATGTCGGTTTGGCAGATGACGTAGAAGGGTTTTTCGCGAGATATACCGCTGCCGCTTTCAAAAATCAGGTCGACGAGCATGTCGAGACGACGTTGCAGGTTGACGGCCACGGCGCGGGTTTCGTCGCTCTTGTCGGTGGTCTGTGTGGCTGCTACCAAGCCGGCGGCGATAAGGCGCAGGTTGGTGGGGTCGACTTGGAGCGCTTCGGTGGCTTGGGCCAGCACTTCGGTGTAGTTTTTGGCGTCGAGGTCTTCTTTCACTTGGGTGTAGGTTTCGTTGGGAGCATAGTTGAAGGTGAATGAGAAGCCATAGTAGACGGTGGCCATTTCGCCCATGGTGAGCGTGGTGTCGCCTTTGACGAAGCGGTCGAGCAGAGCGTTGTATTGGTCGGGGTGCATGGTGACGTCGACACCGATTTGGTTGAGGTCGATGTTGAGGTATGTTTTTTTTGCGGCGTTGACGCTGATGCTTGAGATGAGCAGGAGTGAGAGAGCTGCTAAAAGTTGTTTAATCTTCATATTGTCAAATAGTTTCCTGTGTGTTTAGTTTAGTTTGATATGGAGGGCGGTTTATTTTTCCAACTCGGCTATGCGAAGTATTTTTGCGGGGATATCAATGTTGTCGTTCCATGAGCCAAACAGTTCGGCGCCGACGCCGATGGCAAACACGGGCACGGTGTCGCCGGTGTGGGCCAGAGTAGTCCATCCGAAGCCGGCTTGTTGGTTGAGCATATCGACGGCGACTGCGGCAAATTCGTTGATGCGCGAGTAGAGCGTAGTTTGGTCGTTGCGTTTTTTGTCGATAAATACGCGTTGGAATATCTCTTGGAGCTGTTGCTCTTGCTCGGCCGAGAGCTCAACTTCGGTAAACAGGCCGAGTTTGTCGCTGAGCAGTTGGCGAGCGTCGTCCCACGACGTGAGAGCATTGTCGCGCAGCAGCTGTTCGCAGAGGTCAGACAGGGCGTCTTTTGATATGCGCGAGTGGCTGAGCAATTGAGAGTAGGCGTTGTAGCGCGTGGTGTTGTCGCCGATAGAGATGCCGCCGGTATTGTGGTCGGCGGTGACGATAATCAAAGTTTCGTCGGGGTGTTGGCGATAGAAGTCGAGGGCGTAGGTCAAAGTTTTGTCAAACTCGAGAGTTTCGATGATGGCGGTAGCGGCATCGTTGGAGTGGAGCGAGTGGTCGATGTTGCCCCCTTCGACCATCATGAAAAAGGCGTCGGGGTTGGTGGTAGAGAGGTGGTTGATAGCGGCTTGCGTCATCTGCGGGAGCGTCAGCATTCCTTCGCGGGCGTCGATTGTATAGCCGACGTTGTCGATGTTGAAGGGGTTGGTGTCGAGCAATATGATGCGGCTCGAAGATGATTTGTCGAGGTTGTCGAGGCCGTAGATGATATCGTAGCCCTTAGAGGTGATATATTCTTTGGCGCCTGTAGGGTTGCCTTTTTTGTCGACCAAGCCGCGCAGGCCCGAACCGGCAAAAAACTCAAAGCCCGACTCGGCGAGCTGGCGGTTGATGTCGGTAAATTGCTTGCGCGAGGCCACATGGGCGTAGAAGGCTCCGGGGGTGGCATCGTCGGGGGCGACTGTAGTGATAAGGCCTACGCCGTAGCCGGCATCGTGGAGGCGGGTGGCGATAGAGGTGACGGCGATGGTGTCGGGGGTGACGCCGAGCATGCCGTTGTTGGTTTTATAGCCTGTGGCGAGGGCTGTGCCGGCGGCAGCCGAGTCGGTGACCGGTGTCGAGGCTGAGTAGGTCATGGCTTGAGAGGCTACCGGCAACGACAGCATATTCAGCCGATTGTTGTCGCCGTTTTGGCGCAGGTAGGTTTGCGCTGCCATGACAGGGCCGTTGCCCATGCCGTCGCCGATGAAGAAGAATATATATTTGGGGGCGGCAGCGGTGGCTGTCAGCATTATTGACAATAGCAGGGCGGTGGCGATGTTGCGTAGTTTCATATCGTAGTAGCGTTTTACTGATTAGTAGTGTTGATGGTTGAGAGAATGGCGTCGACGATGTCGCGATTGTTGCGCAGGCGTGGCACTTTTCGCTGTCCGCCAAGTTTGCCGGTAGAGGCAAGCCAGCGGTCGAAGGTGCCGACGGCCACGGCGTCGATGCTCAGGCGGTCGAGAAACAGGCCGCCGGTGCGCTTGGCCTGATAGTCGGAGTTTTCGTCTTGGAGCGCTTTGTCGAGGATGTCGGCAAACTGCTCAATATCGGCCGGGCGGCGATTAAATTCGATGAGCCATTGGTGGCGTCCGCGGTGGTTGCCTTCGGCATATACCGGTGCGGCTGTATAGTTGGCCACTTCGGCTGCTGTGGCGGCGCAAGCTTTCACGATGGCTGCGTCGGCGTTGTGCACCATCAGCTCTTCGCCAAAGGCGTTGATGAAGCTTTTGGTGCGTCCGGCGATGCGTATCTTCAGGGGGTTGAGCTGAGTGATGGTGACGGTGTCGCCGATGAGGTAGCGCCAGAGGCCGTTGCTCGAGGTGATGGCCAAGGCGTAGGTTTCGCCCTCTTTCACCTCCCACGACGGCAGCGCGAAATGCGAGTCGTTGTCGAGGGCGTCGAGGGGTATAAATTCGTAGAACACGTCGGCGTCCATCAATAGCATCATTGCTTTGTCGGCGGGGTCTGATTGCACGGCGAAGAAACCTTCAGAAGCGTTGTAGGTTTCGAGGTAGCGCATCCTGTCGGGGTCGATGATGGCGTCGTATTGTTTGCGGTAGGGCTCAAAGGCTATACCTCCGTGGAAAAACACTTCGAGGTTGGGCCACACCTGATGGAGCTCTGTCGCGCCCGCGGCTTTCATGACGCGACGCAGCACGGTGTAGAACCACGACGGCACGCCTGAAATGTTGGTGACATTGGCGTGGAGGGTGGCTTCAACCAGTTTTTCGAGCTTGGCTTCCCAGTCGGCCATCAGGGCGATTTGCTTGCCCGGTGTGCGCACCAAGTTGGCCACCGGGTTGATGCAGTCGATGAGCGAGGCCGAGAGGTCGCCTACGTGTACGCCCGGGGCGAGGTTGAGCTCGTTGGCGTAGCTGCCGCCCAATATGAAGCTCTTGCCGGCAAACAGGCGCGAATCGGGGTTGAGGGCCAGATAGCGCGCCACTACTTCGCTGCCGCCACGATAGTGGCAACGCTTTAGCGAGCGGTCGGTGAGCGGTATGTATTTGCTTTTGCCGTCGGATGTACCCGACGATTGGGCGAAGCGACGACACACGCCGGGCCAAAGGATGTCGCGTCCGCCGTCTACCATCTCGCGAATGAGGTTGTGGAGCGACTCGTAGCTGTTGATGGCTACTTGGCTGCGATATTGCTCATAGTCGGCGATGGCGTTATAGCTGTGTTGTTGTCCCCAGCGGGTGTGGCGAGCGCAGCCAATCAACTCGGCAAGCAGTTGTCGCTGCCGGCGCTCGGCGTCGTTGGCAGCTGCGAGAGTCTGCCTATCGATGCGATTGAAGTAGGGTCGTGCCGCCGGGGTAAAATTCATTTTCCTCGATAGTAAGGGTTGCGTTTAGTGGGTATGCCGCTCGGTTGCTGAGGCTGAGCGGGCTGCTGTACAAACGGCGATTGCGCCGGTTGCTGTACGAAAGGCGACTGTGGTTGCGCCGGTTGTTGTAGGAACGGAGATTGAGGTTGAGGCTGCACGAATGGAGATGAGGGGTCAACCATAGGTGTGGCTGCCGGTTGCGCTGCAAACGGCGATGGCGCCGGCTCGGGGCTAACCAGGCGGGCGCTACACTTGGGACACTCTGTCAGTTTAGTTGAACAGAGTTTGCCACAACTCGGACAGTTTATAAATGGCATACGGATAAATAGTTTGATTCAAATTAGTTTATCATGCAAAAATAGCAATAAAAAATCAAACATTATCCTCAACTATGTTGAAAATTACTTAACGGCTATGGGCGCGTTTGGCCTTGGCCGTTGATGAGCCATTTGTAGGTGCATAGCTCGCGCAGCGCCATCGGGCCGCGTGCATGGAGCTTCTGGGTGGAGATGCCAATCTCTGCACCGAGGCCAAATTGGGCGCCGTCGGTGAATGATGTCGGTGAGTTGACGTAGACACAAGCTGCGTCGACCAGCGTCTGAAATTTGTCGGCTGCGTCGGCTGCGTCGGTGACTATCGCCTCGCTGTGGCCCGAACCGTAGTGGGCTATATGGTCGATGGCGCTGTCGACATTGTCGACGGTTTTGATGGCCATGGCATAGTCGAGATATTCCGTGCCAAAATCGTCGACGGTGGCCGGTAGTAGCCATTGGGCGGGGTAGTGGCCTTCGAGGGCGGCATAAGCCGGGGCGTCGGCGTGGATTATGACTCGGCTCTTGGCTAATGCTTGGCAGATTGCCGGCAGGTCGCTCAGTCGCTGAGAGTTGATAATCATGCAATCGAGAGCGTTGCAGACGCTCACGCGGCGTGTCTTGGCGTTGTTGACGATGGCTGCGGCCATGGCGGTGTCGGCTTTAGCGTCGACATAGCAGTGGCACACTCCGGCACCGGTTTCGATGACGGGGATGCGGGCGTTGTCGCGCACCGACTCTATCAGTCGGCGGCTGCCACGCGGTATTATCAGGTCGACCAACCCGCGTGCCGTCAGCAGTTGGGCTGTCGCTTCGCGGTCGGAGGGGAGCAGTGTGGCCACGTCGGGGTTGAGGCCGCAGTCGCTGAGCACGCTGCGTATGATGCCTACCAAGGTGCGGTTTGAACTATCGGCGTCGTGGCCCCCTTTGAGCACACAGGCGTTGGCCGATTTAAAGCAGAGCGAAAACACGTCGACGCTGACGTTGGGGCGCGCTTCGTAGATGACGCCTACCACGCCGAAGGCAACGGCCACTTTGCGCAGTTGCAATCCGTTGGGGAGTGTGCGACGCTCGAGTTCTACCAGCGGTGACGGCAGGGAGGCCACATGGCGCGTATCGTCGGCGATAGCGGCGATGCGCTCGGGAGTCAGGCGCAGACGGTCATATTTGGGGTCGGCGGGGTCCATGCGCGACAAATCGTCGGCATTGGCAGCAATGATTTGGTCGGTGGCGGCGACCAAGGCGTCGGCCACACGGCGAAGCACGTCGGCGCGCTTGGTGTCGTCGAGCGTAAGCAGCGAGCTGCTTGCTCGACGTGCATTGCTCAGTAGAGAGGTGATATCGCTCATTGTTTTCTTTTATTCGATATAGAGATAGTCGTAGTGGATCATCGGGCGGCAGTCGTGGCAGCCGATGAGTTGATTGGCCTCCTCCGAACTGTAGGCTATGCGCCCTACGCCCAACACGTTGCGGTCGGCGTCGAGCACTTTTACCAAGTCGTCTTTCTCAAAATCGCCCTCGATGGCGATTACTCCGACGGCGAGCACCGAGGCTGCGTGGGTCGAGGTGATGGCGTTGACGGCGCGGTCGTTGAGTATTAGGCGCCCTTTGGCGAAGCCCTCGCTGTGGGCAATCCAACGCTTGAGACTCGAGGTGGGTGTCGCTGCCGGTTCAAAGCGTGTCGCCGGTGTGGCCGCGGTCTCGTCGTTTAAAATGAGGTTGAGGAGTATGTCGTCGCGCTTGCCGTTGGCGATGATTACCTCTATGCCCTCGTCGGCCACTTTGCGTGCAACGCGATATTTGGTCACCATGCCGCCGCGACCAAAGCCCGACCGCTCGGTTTGTATGTATTCGCTGAGGTCTTTCGCCGGGTCGACGTGGGTGATTACCTTCGACGCCGGGTCTTTGGGGTCGCCGTCGTAGATGCCGTCGATGTTGCTCAATATTATCAGCGCGTCGCAATCCATCATTGCGGCCACCAAACCTGAGAGTTCATCGTTGTCGGTAAACATCAATTCGGTGACGCTGACAGTGTCGTTTTCGTTGACGATAGGCACCACGCCGTTGTCCAACATCACCATCATGCAATTGCGTTGGTTGAGGTAGTGGCGACGGGTAGCAAAGCTTTCTTTCATCGTCAACACCTGGCCGACGTTGATGTCGTGGTCGCGAAACAGGTCGTAGTAGCGGTTGATGAGTTTCACTTGGCCGACAGCCGAAAAAAGTTGGCGAGCGTCGACGTTGTCTAGGCGACGGGTGTCGAGTCCTTTAAGTTCTGAGCGGCCACATGCCACAGCGCCCGACGATATCAATATCACTTCGATGCCGGCTTGGCGCAGTTGACACACTTGGTCGACCAACGACGATACGCGCGTCACATCGAGCGTGCCGTCGGGGCGTGCCAACACGTTTGAACCTATTTTTACGGTAATGCGTTTGTAGCGAGTCATTTCAAGGGGGTAAGGATGCCGTTGATGACGGCCGATGTAAATCCGGCGTGCTCCAAGGCGTTGATGCCGCGGATAGTCATGCCGCCGGGGGTGGTGACGCGGTCAATCTGCTGTTGAGGGGTCTCCTCGGGGTAGGCCTCAAGCATGGCCACAGCGCCGTCGACTGTAGCGTTGACATAGCGCAAGGCTTCGGCCGGTCGAAATCCCATTTCGACGCCGGCTTGCACCGCGGCTTGGATATATTTGAAAGCATAGGCGATGCCACACGAACTCAAAGCTGTCGCTGCACCCATCAGGCGCTCTTCGATGACGGCCACTTTGCCCATCGCGGCAAACAGCTCGTCGACTTTCTGCAATTGAGCGTCGGAGGCGTGGCGTGCCGATATAAACGTCATGCCGTGGCCCACGGTGATTGCGGTGTCGGGGATGGCGCGCACTATTGCCGGCATCTCGTCGCCGCGCATCAAAAATCGCTCTAAGTCGTCGAGGCTCACGCCGGCAGCCAACGACACTATCGTGTTGCGGCGATAAACCAAGCGCGGTTTTATCTGCTCGATGACCTCGGCCAACAACCACGGTTTCACGGCCAGGATGATGATGTCGGCCTCGGCTACGGCACTGACGTTGTCGGTGGTAGTGGTGATGGCTGCCGAGACCTCTTTCAGTCGCTCAAGCTTGGCTGTTGAGGGGTTTGCGACGCTGAGCTGCAAGTCGTCGCCCAAGCGCGGTGCCAAGGCACGCGCTATGGCGCCACCCATGTTGCCGGCGCCTATGATTGCAATTTTCATAGCGATTCCAAAATACGTTTGAGCACTACTTCGGCCGAAATCTCACGGTTGGCGGCCTCGGGGATTACCAACGAGCGCGGCCCTTCGATGACGTCGTCGCTGACAATCATGTTGCGACGTACGGGCAGACAGTGCATGAAATAAGCGTCGTTGGTCAGAGCCATCTTCTCGGTGGTGACGGTCCAACTGCGGTCGGTGTTTATCACCTTGCCATAGTTGGGGTCGTCGTAGGCCGACCAGTTTTTGGCGTAGACAAAGTCGGCTCCGGCGAGCGCTTCATCTTGGTTGTGAGTCACGCGAGCGTTGCCCACAAAGCGTTTGTCGAGGTCGTAGCCCTCGGGATTGGCTATTACGAAGTCGTAGCCGGCGGCGTTCATCCATTCTGCAAACGAGTTGGGCACAGCCTGTGGCAGCGCCTTGGGGTGGGGTGCCCAGGTCATCACTACCTTGGGACGCTCTTTGGTTTTGTGCTCCTCGATGGTAATCAAGTCGGCAAACGACTGAAGCGGATGGCGTGTTGCTGCCTCCATCGAAAATACGGGGCGACCCGAATATTTGATGAATTGGTTGAGTATCACTTCGTTGTAGTCGTTGCTCTTTGATTGGAACTGGGCAAACGATCTTACGCCGATGATGTCGCAGTAGCAACCCATCACCGGTATGGCTTCCAGCAAGTGTTCGGGTTTGTCGCCGTCCATGATTACGCCACGCTCGGTTTCGAGCTTCCATGCCCCTTGGTTTACGTCGAGCACTATCGTGTTCATGCCAAGGTTCATAGCGGCTTTTTGAGTTGAAAGACGGGTGCGGAGCGACGAATTGAAAAATATCATGAGCAACG
>CAZBBL010000074.1:0-9677 GCA_964490275.1 uncultured Barnesiella sp. | reverse complement strand
TAATTACCAACCTCCGTAGCTGGGATATGAGCTGACATGGCTTTCGGCTGATACGATTACCAAGAATACTATCGTCCAAATAAGGCCAACGGCCAAGGCGATAATCGAGATAATCAGTCCGGGTTTGGCAAAGCGTTTGTCGGGGCGTTTCATGCCTTTGGCCGACAAAATGAGGCCCGGGATGGCGTGTAGGAATCCGATAAAGGGATACCAAAAAAATGTGATGGCAAAGAGGCTGAATGCAAAGCCGATGATGGCAACGACATTGCGTCCTTGGGGTGTAACATCGGTAGTTGTTTCCATAATGACAATATTATTAATGTGTAAATAAATAGTTGATAACTTGGCAGGGGCTATCGGCAACATTTTGACGTCGATAACAGTGACAATGCTGCAAATATACATATTATTTTCAGTGGACGGGAAAAATTGTGAAAGTTTTTTACAATTGTAGCATCGACGAGGCGAGGTTGAAGAGCCCAAAAGCTATGCCGAAGCTCCAGTTGTTGCCGGCCGAGGTGTGATAGTCGCCATAGAGCATGAGGTTGGCAAACGGAAATTTTATCACCAACGCTGTCTCGCCCCAAAAGGCCGAGCTGCCGAGCCATCGACCGTAGTTGGCTCGGCCGTCGTCGCCGGCTTCGATTGTGCGCAATGGCGCAAATAGATATAGCGAGCTGCGCAGGGCTACGCGCTGCGACAGGCTCAGCGACGCTACGCCGCCGACCGTTGCAAATTGATTGGCTCTAAAATCGCGGTTGAACGTGTTGAAAGATGCGGCCGTAGGGTTGAAGGCCGGAGCGATAGCGATGGCGGCGTCGTAGTCGCCAACCAGTGGGCGAGTGGAGTAGAGTAGTGTCGACTCAACGCCCAAAGTCAGTCGCTGTGATAGGCCGAAATAGTTGGCATAGCGAGCTTCAAATTGCGCCCACCAACTGTTGTTGCGTTGGTTAGCGCTGTCGATGGGACGGAAGCGGGTAGCGCCGGAGACGCCTTGTAGAGACAGCTCGATGCGTTGCCCCGATGTAGGGAGCCACGAAGCGTCGAGCGTAGTGTAGCGCCAAAGGGCTATGGCTTGCCAAAGGTTGGCCGACAGCTTGTTGCGTCGGTTGCTGCCGTCGACGAGGTAGTGAATGCCGTCGCGGCAGTAGCCGGCACCGATGTCGAGCACCGAATGTCGGTCGGTGGCAGTGCTATAGCGTAGTCGGGCGAAATATTCGGTTTGGGTAATTCCGGCCGGAGAGCGGTCTTGGTAGAATAGTTTGTCGTCTTCGTTGAACCGCCGTCGCCATGCCGTAGCTTCAAAAGCTATTGCTGACGGCCTGCGCCATGGTAACACATATCGCGAACTGAGTGTGGCAGCCATGTAGCTTTGGCCTATCCATCCGGCCAGTGAGGCGTCGATTGAGCGAAATGACAGGTCGGCATAGTTGCCCGAAATGAATAGCATTGAGTTGGTCGACGAAGTGAGGTAGCCGCCGAGCCCCACCGATAGATTTGCTTTTACGTCGATTGTAGCGTCGAGACAAAATCGGCGGGTCAGAGAGTCGTAGCGAGCCGTCGGGTCGAGGTCGTTTAGCAGACGGGTTGACACTGCTTTGGCATAGGCTTCGCGGGCAAAGGCGAGGCCGAAGGTGTCGGCGTGTTGCGGACGAAACAGTGCAGCCACGTAGCGTCGTTGGCGCTCGGTGCCGCCTCTTACGGCGACCGAGTCAAACACTACCGGCGGTGTCTCTCGCTTGAATTGCTCGCGTCGTTGAGCTACAGTCGTAGGTTCGGCCCGACTGCCGATGCGTCGTTTGATGGAGTCGATCATGGCTATGGCGGTCTTATATCCCTCGTCGGCAATCTCTTGGGCTTTGTCGAAATCGAGCAGCGAATATTTGTCGAGGTTGATGCGAAGTTTTATTCCTTGGTCGGGTGGCAAGTCGTAGTTGTTGTTTTGCACCACGAGCATATCGAGTTGCGACATTATGTCGGGGAAGCCCTTGATAGAGTCGGTTGAATGGACATCCACGCCGATAATGATATCGGGAGCAAACTCATCGCGCATGGTTGCGACCGGAAAATTTTCGTAGATGCCGCCGTCGCATAGCATATTGCCGTCGATAATTTCGGGTTTAAACACAATTGGAAAACTCATTGAGGCGCGTATGGCTTTGCCCAAAGAGCCTGCTCCGAACACTACTTTGCGTTTGCGTGTGATGTCGGAGGCTACGCAGCGAAACGGCACAAACAATCGGTCAAACTGTCCGCCACACTGACCGGTATAGGCCGAAAATATCGCCATGAAATCGAAATTCATCGGCATCGGCGATATGAGACTCGCCGGTAGCATCGGACTGATATGCAGCGAATCGGCGACGCTTCCGTTGATAGTGAACATTGTCGGCGACGTTGCCGGCTTGAAAAACAGGTAGCTCTCCTCGGGGTCGAGATTGCCCATGGAGGAGTGGAGAAACGTGGGCGAGGTCATCAGTTGCATCATCTCGTCGGGCGAATAGCCGATAGCGTAAAGTCCGCCTACGATAGCGCCCATCGATGTGCCGGCAATACAGTCGATAGGAATGCCGTTGGCTTCGAGAGCGCGTATGACGCCAACATGCGCCACGCCCTTGGCGCCGCCACCGCTGAGCACCAGCCCGACGCGTTGTCGTGGCGAGGCTACGGCGGTCGTCAACAGTGCTATGGTCATAGCGATAGCTCGAAGTAGGCGCATGGCTGTCATCTTGTCAATTTCAACAAAGAGTCAACGCTGCGCCTCCGCCAAAAGTTCAGTTTTGGGTAACAAGTTCTCAAAATAGTGGCGTCCATTTTTGCGAAGGAATCGGCATAATTATTGTGGGGGTGGCTCGCAATTATCACAAAAATAGCTATCTTTGTAAACTAATAACATAAACAGTCAACACGCCATGTCGAAATTTGCTGTCAACATATTGGGCTGTGGCTCGGCGACTCCATCGCTACGCCATCTCCCATCGTGCCAAGTCATCGACTTTCGCGACAAATTGATGATGGTCGACTGTGGCGAGGGCGCGCAGCTGTCGATGCGACGCCAACGCCTGAAATTCTCGCGCCTGAACAATATCTTTATCTCGCATCTGCATGGCGATCACTGCCTCGGTGTGCCGGGATTGTTGTCGACGCTTGCCCTACACGATATCTCGGGCACGGTCACTGTCCACACCTTCGCTCAGGGGGCCGAGCTGCTTGGCTCGATGCTCGATGTGCTATGTCGCGACCGCAGCTATGATTTGAAATTTAATGTCATACGCCCCGACTCGGGCATCATCTACGAAGACAATGCTTTGACGGTAGAGACTTTCCCGCTATATCATCGTGTAGAGTGTACCGGCTTTATATTCAGAGAGAAACCCAAATTGCGTCATCTCAACGGCGAGATGGTGAAATTTTTTGATATCCCCATCAAATGCTTGCAAAGCATCAAAGAGGGGGCCGACTACGTAAAGCCCGACGGCACGGTCATTGCCAACAAGCGCTTGACAACCGACGCAGAGCCGTCGACGAGCTATGCTTATTGCTCCGACACGCTTTTCGACGAGCGCGTTGCCAAGGCCGTCGAGGGGGTTGATGTGATTTATCACGAAGCCACATATGCCGATGTCGATGAGGCAAAGGCTCATGCTCGTGGCCACGCTACGGCCGGTGAGGCTGCCAAGATAGCCGCGATGGCCGGTGCAAAACGATTGATTTTAGGACACTTCTCAAAAAGCTATCAGTCGGAGGAGCAACATCTTGCCGACGCCTTGCAGCATTTCCCCGACGTCACTATCGCCAACGAGGGAATGAAAATCGATTTAATATGATAATATCCGACGACGACATACGCTTTATGGGCATCGCTTTAGACGAGGCTCGTAAGGCCGCGCAAGCCGATGAGATACCTATCGGGGCCGTCGTCGTCTGCCAAGGACGTGTCATCGGTCGCGGCCACAACATGACCGAGACGCTCAACGATGTCACTGCCCATGCCGAGATGCTCGCGCTCACCTCGGCTGCCAATACTCTGGGCGGGAAATACCTTCCCGAGGCCACGCTCTACGTAACGGTCGAGCCTTGCTTGATGTGTGCCGGGGCGATAGGGTGGAGCCAGATACGCCGTATCGTTTACGGCGCAGGCGACTCCAAACGTGGCTATACAACATTTACTCGTGCTCCGTTTCATCCCAAAGCTACCGTAGTCAGCGGTGTGCTTGCCGATGAATGTGCGGCGCTGATGAAATCATTTTTTCAAAAGAAACGAAAATGACCAATCATTCTCCACTCCAACAATTGAGTGAACAAAAAACGCTGATTTTAGATGGTGCCATGGGCACGATGATACAATCGTATGGCTTGACCGAAGCCGATTTTCGCGGTAAGGTCGCAGCCAATCATCCGTGCAATCTCGCCGGCTGCAACGATATGCTCTGCCTGACGCGCCCCGACGTTATCAGCCAAATCCATAATGCTTACTTAGCTGCCGGAGCCGATATTATAGAGACCAACTCGTTCAACTCAAATGCTATATCGCTGGCCGACTATCAGTTGCATGACCGCGTAGAGCAGCTCAATAGAGCCGCGGCCCGCATAGCTCGCGAGGCTGCCGACAGCTTCAGCCGAGCCAACGGCCGACAATGTTTCGTGGCCGGCAGCGTCGGTCCGACAAACAAGTCGCTGACTATGGCTGTCACTCTCAACGACTCTATTACCTGGGACGAGATGACTGCCGCCTATTTCTCACAAATCAAATCGTTGATTGAGGGTGGGGTAGATTTGCTGCTCATCGAAACTATCTTCGACACACTCAATGCCAAGGCTGCGATCTACGCCGCTCATAAAGCTATGGAGGCTGCCGGCCGCCGTGTAGAGATTGTTTTGTCGGTGACGCTGACGCAGAGCGGTCGCACGCTTTCGGGCCAAACCCTCGAGGCTTTTGTTGCCTCGGTGAGCCACGCCGGCGCGTTTGCCATCGGGCTCAACTGCGGTTTCGGTATCGAGGGTATGATACCTTATATCGAACAATTGCAACCGTTGGTGGGCCGTGTATCGGTCTACGCCAACGCCGGATTGCCCGATAAGCTCGGCAACTATTGCGAGACGCCTCAAATGATGGCCGACGCGCTGCGCCCATTGTTGGCTGCCGGTAAAATCAATATCGTCGGCGGTTGCTGCGGCACCACTCCGGCCCATATCGCTGCGATAGCTCAGATGGCCAAAGATTATTCTCCACGTCGCGCTCTTACGGTCAGTGGCGAGTTGATAACAGCCGGATTGGAGCCTTTGGCTATCACTCCCCAGCGAAATTTCGTCAATGTCGGCGAGCGTTGCAACGTGGCCGGTAGCCGCAAATTTCTACGCCTTATCAAGGAGGGCGAGATAGAGCAAGCTCTCGACATAGCTCGTAAGCAAGTGGCCACCGGCGCACAAATCATCGACATCAATATGGACGACGGTATGCTCGACGCGGCCGACCAAATGAGCCGCTTCATAGCGTTGACGCAGGTCGACCCCGACATAGCCCGAGTGCCGTTGATGGTCGATTCGTCGGATATCAACGTCATCCTCGCCGGATTGAAACATATACAGGGTAAGCCTATCGTCAACTCTATCAGTCTCAAGGAGGGCGAAGAAAAATTCTTGGCCCGAGCTCGCGAAATCCATCTCTATGGCGCGGCCATGGTGGTAATGGCCTTCGATGAGCAGGGCCAGGCTGCGACTACCGAACGCAAAATCGCTATCTGCCGTCGCAGCTACGAACTGTTGACCTCAATCGGCATCCCCGCTACCGACATTATTTTCGACCCCAATATATTGGCCGTCGCCACCGGTTTGCCCGAACATTCTCGCTACGCTCTGAATTTTCTCGAAGCACTCGAATATATCAAACGCGAGTTGCCCGGCGCAAAGGTTAGCGGCGGTTTGAGCAACTTGTCGTTTGCTTTCCGTGGCAACAATGCGGTGCGCGAAGCTATGCACTCGCTGTTTTTGCGCCACGCCATTGCTCGCGGCATGGATATGGCCATTGTCAACGCTGCGGCATTGCCTTCGGCCGAAGATATAGAGCCTTCGCTGGCAAAGGCTATCGACGATGTGCTCTTCGACGTCGATGCTCAGGCTGCTGACCGCCTGACCGATATTGCCCATCAAATAGCGCAATCCAAGGCCGAGGGAGCCACCGAGGTGTCGACCGTCGCAGCTCTGCCTACCGACCCGGTCGAATTGCTGTCGGCTCTCGTTGCCAAGGGGCAGTCGTCGGGTCTCGAGCAACTTATCGACGACGCGGTTGCCCGCCTCGGTGGTCCGATTGCCGTAATCAATGGCCCGCTGATGGACGCGATGAATCGCGTAGGTCGACTATTCGGCGAAGGCAAATTGTTCTTGCCACAAGTGGTGAAGAGCGCCTCGGCTATGAAAGCTGCCGTCGACCGACTTACGCCTTTGATTGCAGCCTCCGACACCGGCGCTACCAACAAGCCCAAGATGGTTATTGCCACGGTAAAGGGCGACGTACACGATATCGGAAAAAATATTGTGAGCGTAATCATGCGCTGCAACGGCTTTGATGTCGTCGACCTCGGCGTGATGGTGCCGGCCGAAACCATTGTCGATACAGCCGTCAACGAGCATGCCGACTTGGTAGGCTTGAGCGGACTTATCACGCCATCCTTAGAGGAGATGGCCAATGTGGCTCGACTGATGGAGAGTCGCCATCTGCGCTTGCCGTTGCTAATCGGAGGCGCAACCACTTCAGAGCTGCATACAGCAGTGAAGTTGGCCCCGCTCTATTCGGGAGTCATCGCCCATAGCCCCGACGCTGCGGCTATGCCCGGCATGGCAAAACTTTATATCGGCGAAAATGCTGCCGAAGCTGCTGCACAATTGGCCAATCGCCAAGCTGAGTTGCGCCAAAGCCAAGGCGGGGCCAAGCCCATGCTGAGCTTGACTCAAGCTCGACAACGCGCTCCGAAACTCGATTTTACCAATGTCGTTGAGCCTCGTCAATTGGGCGTCACCGACTTGTCTTTGCCCGTAGAGCAGCTGCGTAGTCTCATCAATTGGCGCGCATTTTTGGCCGCCTGGAAGCTCGATGCTTCGCTATCTGATGTGGCCCATGTCGAAGGGTGTGACCATTGCCGTGCTCAGTGGCTCGCAGCTCAGCCCGAAGCGAAACGTGGCAAGGCTGCCGAAGCGATGCAACTGATAAAAGACGCCAACCGAGCCTTAGACTATATCTCACGAACCATTGGCAGTGTCAAAGCCCGTGTGGCTATTGTCCCTGCCGGCTCTACCGGCGACGCTATCGCAATCGCAGCCGGCCAACATACTATCGTCATACCTACACTCCGCCAGCAATCGCCCGACAATAGAGCGTGTCTGTCGCTTTGCGATTTCGTAGCTCCACTTGGCGACGACAAGTCGTTTGCCGACTATATCGGCCTTTTTGCAGTCACTACCGGCATGGAGCTACAACGTATCATTGACCATCAGCGCAACGATGTCGACGAATACAACGGGCTGCTCTATCGCACCGTTGCCGACCGCTTGGCCGAAGCTGCTACAGAGGCGATGCATCGTCGCGTAGCCACCGACCTTTGGGGCTTTGGCACGACGGCCGACGGCGCGGCTATCGGCATACGTCCGGCTGTCGGCTATCCTTCATTGCCCGACCAATCGCTCATCAAAGTGCTCGACGAGATTGTCGACTACAACTCTGTCGGCATCTATCCCACCGAGATTGGAGCACTCAACCCCGCAGCGTCGACCACCGGATTAATACTGCCACATCGCGATGCTCGCTATTTCATCCTCGGGCGCATCAGCGACGAGCAACGTAGCGCTTACATCGCCCGCCATCCGTTGGCCTCCACCCTCGACCTTACTCCATTCCTGCAACGTTTGTAGAGAGGTATATACAACAACAAAAGCGCGGGCCGAGGCTCGCGCTTTCTGTTGTCGTATTGTGTAGGGGCATTATTGCCTACTTTTTCTTTGGTTCGTCGGGAAACTTATTGGGATATTCAAGATGCAATCGCGGTCGGCACAAGGCGCGCACGATGAAGATGATGCCCAACGCGATAAACGGGATACTCAAGAGTTGACCCATATTGAGCGTCATGTTGGCTTCGAAAGCCACCTGATCGTTTTTGACAAATTCGATGAAGAATCGGCAGGTAAACAATATGGTGAGGAATACACCGAAGATTAGTCCGGGGCGTTCCTGAGCATTCTTTTTCCAATACATCCACATCAGCAGGGCGAACAATAGCAGGTAGCAACCGGCCTCGTAGAGCTGTGTGGGATGGCACGCCACGGTTTGATGGTCGCGCACGAATATGAAACCCCAAGGCAGGTCGGTAGGGTGGCCGTAAATTTCAGAGTTGAACAGGTTGCCCAAGCGTATCAGAGCACCTACCAATGCCGTTGGTACGACGATGCGGTCGAATGTCCACAGCGGGCTTCGCTTCGACGTGATAGCCGAGAAGAGAAACACGCAAATGATGATGCCGATTGTGCCGCCATGACTTGCGAGACCGCCTTCCCAGATATAGAGTATCTTGATAGGGTCTTGAGAGTAGACGTCCCATTCATAGAAAAACACGTGGCCCAATCGTGCACCTACGACGGTGCCGACGCCGAGCCATATCAGCAGTATGCCGAGCCAGCGTTCGGGCGCACCCTCATGCCGAAACATTCGTTCGACAATCTTGTAGCCGATAAGAAATCCGATGGCAAACATCAGTCCATACCATCTCACCGACAGGCTGCCGATACTGAACAGAGTGGAGTTGACGTCCCAGGTTATAGATGCGAGCATGGCCGAAGGTTAGACGAGGTGTTTAATCAGTTCGCTGCGTTCGCCGTAGAGCAGGTCGATGACCGGAATTTCAATCATGGTGTAGGCTCCGGCAGCTTGACGCATAGCAGCGCGGGCAGTGCCGACGAGGATTTGAGCGGTCAGTGCAGGGTTGTTGATCGACATGTTAAACTCAAAACGTTGGTTTTGAGTAGCGCCGCTGACACCTTTGCGCACCATGTGCACGCCGTGACCCATATCTTTCACTTCATCAACCGACGCTACTTGCATCACGTGGGTTTCGTCGTTGGCAAAATAGGGGTCTTCTTTCACAGCGCGAGCCACATCTTCGAGGCGAGCGCCGTCTTCGAGTTCGACGTAGACCATGCGACGGTGGATGCCGGTGCCCAAGGGGATAGTCATTGAGAGAGCATTCTTGACGCCGGGTTTTGATTTGACGCACACGGTGTGGCCCATGCTCATGCCGGGGCCGAAGTTGGTGTAAGTGATACCTTTGGGGGCTGCGGCTTGCATCAATGTGCGCACGATAGAGTCGCTACCCGGATCCCAACCGGCCGAGATGATGGCCACGGTATTGTTGGCTTTGGCGATAGCGTCGAGATTGGTGCGCAAATCCAAGATTGAAGTATGGATATCGAAGCTGTCGACGGTATTGATGCCTTTGGCGAGATATTCGGCGGCATATTTCTCTACTTCGCGGGTGGGGGTGCAGAGAATCGCTACGTCAACTTTGCCAAGCTCGTCGATGTTGGTGACTACTTTGTAGGGAGCCAATTCGGCCGGAGTGTTGGCTACAGAGCGGCGCACGATGCCGGCGATTTCAAAATCGGGAGCTTCTTTGAGCGCGTCGAGTACAAAT
>CAZBBL010000073.1:0-9895 GCA_964490275.1 uncultured Barnesiella sp. | reverse complement strand
ACCAAGAGCGACTACGACCGCGAAAAACTCCAAGAACGCCTCGCTAAACTCGCCGGTGGTGTCGCTGTCCTCCACATCGGTGCTCCCTCCGAAGTCGAAATGAAAGAAGAGAAAGACCGCGTCGACGACGCCCTCAGCGCTACACGCGCCGCAATCGCCGAAGGTATCGTCCCCGGTGGTGGTGTCGCTTACATCCGCGCTACTGCCGCCCTTGAAAACCTCACCGGCGACAACGAAGACGAAACCACAGGTATCCATATCGTTAAACGCGCTATCGAAGAACCCCTTCGCCAAATCGTTGCCAACGCCGGCGTCGAAGGCGCTGTCATCGTCCAAAAAGTCAAAGAAGGATCGGCCGACTATGGCTACAACGCTCGCACAGGCAACTTCGAAAACCTCCTCGCTGCCGGTGTTATCGATCCCGCTAAAGTCACTCGCGTTGCCCTCGAAAACGCCGCTTCTATCGCCGGCATGTTCCTCACTACCGAGTGTGTAATCGCCGACAAAAAAGAAGATAATCCAGCTCCCGCTCCCGCTGCTCCCGGCATGGGTGGCATGGGTGGCATGATGTAATCTTCCCAACCTCAACTCTTAATATATAAAGCGTATTTTACTTTATTAACATAAGATAATTAAAAATAAGAGCGACCGACTTTTTTAGCCGGTCGCTTTTTTGTATTTTTGTCAATATCAAAATCACCCGAGACTAACACCCATAAAAACAGCCCAACAGATGACTATCAAAACTTCCGCTATTGCCCTGATATTCGCCGCTTCAACCATCTTTAGCGCTTATGCGCAACGACCCTCTGCGCGCGAACACAGCAATAACGACGAAGTCGCCTCTGTTGTCAATACCGAAAACTTGTGGATTCATAGCGCCGACGAGCTCGCCAACAAAATGATGGACTCTAACGACGACAACGACCAAATCACCGCCGACCTCCTAGGCTTCGCCGGCAAACTCAAGGGCACACGCTATCGCTCTGGCGGTAAAACCCCGGCCGGCTTCGATTGCTCGGGCTTCACAGGCTACGTATTCCGCCAATTCGGCTACAATCTCGGTGCCAGCTCTCGCGACCAATACAACAACGGCTGCAGCGTAATGCGTGCCGACATCCGTCCCGGCGACCTCCTCTTCTTCGGCGGCCGTGCCCACTCCTCCAGCCGCATCGGCCACGTAGCTATCGTCGTCGAAGCTAATCCCGAAACCGGCGATATCTCTTTCATCCACTCAGCATCTTCCGGCGGCGTCAAAATCAGCCGCCTCAGCGAGCCTTACTACGCCGCTCGCTATATCGGCGCCCGTCGTGTCATCGGCGTTGAATAAAATTCCCCCCTTCCTCCTTTTTTTACCCCCTCAGACTATGGACTCAGTAGCAGAGCGCATCTTCTCTTTGCGCAAACTCCTCAACGAATACAATTATCGTTATTACGTCCTCAATCAGCCTACAGTCAGCGATCAAGAATTTGATATGCTGATGAAAGAGCTCGAACAACTCGAATCTCAACGCCCCGACCTCGCCGACGAATTGTCGCCAACCGTCAGAGTCGGCTCTGATATCAACAAAGCTTTTACCCAAATCGAGCATATCTATCCTATGCTCTCACTCTCCAACACCTACTCAATCGACGAAGTCGACGACTTCCTCCACCGCACACAGCGCGCCCTCCTCGGCGAAGACTTCGACATCGTCGGCGAAATGAAATTCGACGGCACCTCAATCTCGCTTATCTATGAGAACGGCCGCCTCGTCAGAGCCGTTACCCGTGGCGATGGCGTACGCGGCGACATCGTTACCGACAACGTCAAAACCATCAAATCAATCCCCCTGCAGCTCCAAGGCTCCGGTTGGCCCGATAGAATGGAAGTACGTGGCGAAATCGTCCTCCCTTGGACCGCCTTCGAACGCCTCAATCAAGAACGTCAATACAACGAAGAACCTCTCTTCGCCAACCCTCGCAACGCCGCGTCCGGAACCCTCAAACTCCAAAACTCTGCCGAAGTCGCTCGCCGTGGCCTCGATGCCTACTTCTACTATCTCCTCGGCGAAAACCTCCCTTGCGACAACCATTACGACAACATGATGGCTCTTCGCAGCTGGGGCTTCAAAGTCTCCGACGTCACCTCGCGCCTACATTCCATCGACCAAGTCGACCAATTCATCAACCATTGGGACACCGCACGCAAACAATTGCCCGTCGCCACCGATGGCCTCGTCTTTAAAGTAAATAAACTTCGCCAGCAACTCAACCTCGGCTCAACCGCCAAATCTCCGCGTTGGGCAATAGCCTATAAATTCCAAGCCGAACGTGCCCTCACTCAACTCCGCTTCGTATCTTTCGAAGTAGGCCGCACCGGCGTCATTACCCCTGTAGCAAACCTCGACCCCGTCTTGCTCTCAGGCACAATCGTCAAACGTGCATCACTCCATAACGAAGACATCATCCGTGCCCTCGATATTCATCAAGGCGATATGCTCTACGTCGAAAAAGGTGGCGAAATCATTCCCAAAATCACAGGCGTCGACCTCGACGCTCGTGGCAATGATGCTCGCCCCATCGACTTCGTGAGCCATTGTCCAGCCTGCGGTTCACCTCTTGTCAGAGTAGAAGGGGAGGCCGCTTGGGTTTGTCCCAACAAATATGGCTGCCCCCCACAAATCATGGGACGCATCGAGCACTTCGTCGGTCGACGTATGATGAACATCGATGGTATCGGCGAAGAAATGGTAGCCGCATTCTATCAAAACGGCTTCATTCGCGACATCGCCGACCTCTACGACCTCGTGCCACAACAAGTGATGAGTCTCTACCGCGACGGCGCTAAAATGGCCGAAAAACTCATCGCCTCAATCCACGCCTCTGTCGAAGTGCCATTCGAGCGCGTATTGTTTGCACTCTCAATACCCTATGTGGGCGAAACCGGCGCCAAAAAAATAGCGCGTGCCGTCGGCGACATCGACCGCCTCATGTCTATGTCTGAGGCCGAACTAATGGCCATCGAAGACGTCGGCCCAAACATCGCCCGCTCAATCATCGAATACTTTGCCGACGACAACAACCGTCGCATCATCCAACGCCTACGCCAAGCCGGACTCCAATTTGCCATCGCCCAAACCGATAGCGCCTCACGCACTGACCTGCTACAAGGCAAATCAATCGTCATCTCCGGCACATTCTCACACTACTCACGCGATAAATACAAAGAACTTATCGAACTCAACGGCGGCAAAAACGTCAGCTCTATCTCTAAAAAAACCGACATGGTCTTTGCCGGCGAAAACATGGGCCCCGCAAAACTCGAAAAAGCAACCAAACTCGGCATACCAATCATCGACGAAGAAACATTTCTCAAAATGATACAACTCGCCGACTGAACCATTTCAACCCAACGGCTGTTTATACGGCACAATTTATTTTAGCCATGAAAAAACATCTCGCCATTATCAGCCTACTTTTAGCCGTATTTTCTCTCGTCGGGTGCCGCTCAAAATCGCGCCTCACATCCGATATCGCCGGCTCTTGGTCATCCGTACCCGAAATCGTCCGCAACGACGACACCATTTCCGTGCGCATGATTAAAGTATTCAACTTCCAGCCTGCCACCGACGATTCTGGCATTCTATTCATCTCAGCCATGATATCATTTGAAGCCCCGGTTCCGGCCTCACCTCAAATGCATATCATCACGCCACTATCAGTCAACGGCGCAGCTATGGCCTCAATCCAAGGCACATTTAAAACCCTCTCCGGCGACAAAATCCTCCTTTCGCTCGACCCCGCAACCTACGATTTTCACCTCGACCCCGACGCTGTCGACTACAACTACGACATGATTACAGCTCAGGCCACCCCCTATGTCGGCGACCTCCATGCAGCCCTCGCGTCACGCTTCGAGCAGCAGATTGCGCCCCTCATTCGCGACAATATCCTCAGCGTAAAACAGCTCACCTCGATTAAAATCAAAGACACCCTCATGCAAGCCGACCTCAACGGCCTCACAATCACCCTCCGCCGCCAACTTTAGCGCTGTAGGCAGCCGAGAGCTCGGTCACGTGTCGCTTTTCCCGACATTGTAATATTTCCATTCTAAACTTTGCCAATTGCAGAGTAGGGGAGCTTATTTTTTTGCAAGTCACATCTAAATATATTACTTTTGTGAATAACTTCATTAAGAAAACAACCCTTATCAACAATGGCAACGAAACCGTTTAAATATCAGGAGATGTTTCCCCTGGGGAAAGACACTACCGAGTATTATCATCTTACATCTGAGTATGTAAAAGTAGAAAATTTCAACGGCCGCGACGTACTTGTCGTTGACCCCGAGGCCCTTACCGTTCTCGCTCGTCAAGCTACTCACGACAATGCTTTCATGCTGCGCCGCGAGCACAATCAATTGGTTGCTAAAATTCTCCATGACCCGGAAGCTTCTGCCAACGACAAATATGTAGCCCTTACCATGCTTCGCAACGCCGAAGTTGCATCCAAAGGTCAGCTCCCAATTTGCCAAGACACCGGTACTGCCGTAGTTATCGGTAAAAAAGGCCAGAATGTATTCACCGGCGGTGGCGATGAAGAAGCCATCTCTAAAGGTGTCTACAAAACCTATACCGAAGACAACCTTCGCTACTCTCAAAACGCCCCGCTCAATATGTATGACGAGGTCAACACCGGTTGCAACCTCCCCGCACAAATCGACCTCTATGCTGTAGATGGCGACGAATACAAATTTGTCTTTGTTGCCAAAGGTGGTGGCTCGGCCAACAAAACCTACCTCTACCAAGAGACAAAGGCTATCATCAACCCCAAAACTCTCGTGCCCTTCTTGGTTGAAAAAATGAAGACGCTCGGCACCGCCGCTTGTCCTCCCTACCATATCGCTTTCGTCATCGGTGGCACATCGGCCGAAGCCAACTTGGCTACCGTCAAAAAAGCTTCTATTAAATACTACGACAACCTGCCTACATCGGGCAACGAACTCGGCCACGCTTTCCGCGACGTCGAGCTCGAGCAACAACTGCTCGAGGCTTCTCGCAAAATCGGTCTCGGCGCTCAATTTGGCGGCAAATATTTCGCTCACGACATCCGCGTCATCCGTCTGCCTCGCCACGGCGCTTCTTGCCCCATCGGTATGGGCGTCTCTTGCTCGGCCGACCGCAACGTCAAAGCCAAAATCAATCGCGACGGTCTTTGGATTGAAAAACTCGACGCCAATCCCGGTGAACTCATCCCCGAAGATATGCGCAACGCCGGCGAAGGCGATGTCGTAAAAATCGACCTCAACCGTCCAATGAGCGAAATCCTCGCCGAACTTACCAAGTATCCCGTATCAACCCGCTTGTCGCTCAACGGCACCATCATCGTAGGTCGCGACATCGCTCACGCCAAAATCAAAGAACGTCTCGACAATGGCGAGCCGATGCCCGAATACCTCAAAAACCACCCCATCTACTATGCAGGCCCTGCCAAAACTCCGGCCGGCATGGCGTCAGGTTCATTCGGCCCCACAACTGCCGGACGTATGGACCCCTACGTCGACCTCTTCCAAGAAAACGGTGGCTCTATGGTGATGATCGCTAAAGGCAACCGCTCAAAACAAGTCACCGACGCTTGCAAAAAACATGGCGGCTTCTATCTCGGCTCAATCGGTGGCCCCGCAGCCATCCTCGCTCAAAATTCTATCAAGAAAGTTGAGCTCCTCGAATATCCCGAACTCGGCATGGAAGCCATCTGGAAAATCGAGGTCGAAAACTTCCCCGCATTTATCCTCGTCGACGACAAGGGCAACGATTTCTTCACGCAGATTGCTGAGAAATGTGCCTCTTGCGCTCTGAAATGATATTGCCTCATTTGCCACAAGGGTGTCAGCCAATGTGCTGACACCCTTGACGGCATTTTTCTCATTCTCTCTTCCTCCGCCCTAAAAACGTCACTCACTTTTCCAATAGGAGTGTATCGCCAATGAAAAAGTCAGTAATATTCCGCCTCGTATGCATCGCTTTGCTATATGTCGCTCTCTGCTACATATTGCTCGACGCTATGATTAAAAGCGGCACTCCGCTCAATCTGCGTACACTATTCCCCTTCGTCGCTGCCGGAATCATTATCTTCGTACCTTTGTACAAAAAATATTTTAAGAACGCTACCTCTCACGACAATGGTAAAAAAGAGAGAAAATAATAGTCAGTCGTCGGCACCTCAACCCTTGCTGCCCGGCATCAACTCTCCGGCCGATTTGCGTCGCCTCTCAGTTGATCAATTGCCACAGGTGTGCAGTGAGTTGCGCGACTTCCTTATCGATTCTCTCTCCAAAAATCCGGGCCATTTTGCCTCGTCTATGGGTTCGGTTGAGCTGACCGTTGCCCTCCATTATGTATTCAACACCCCCTACGATCGTATCGTTTGGGACGTTGGTCATCAAGCCTACGGGCACAAAATACTCACCGGCCGTCGCGACGCTTTCTCAACCAACCGCAAATTTGGCGGCCTCAGCGGTTTCCCAAATCCTGCCGAAAGCGAATATGATACCTTCACTGCCGGCCATGCCTCCAACTCTATCTCTGCAGCCTTGGGTATGGCTGTCGCTTCAGAGCTGAAAGGGGAGAACCCTCGTCGCAACGTTGTAGCCGTCATCGGCGACGCCTCTATCAGCGGTGGCTTGGCTTTCGAAGGCCTCAACAACGCGGCCAATATGCCCAACAACCTGCTGATTATCCTCAACGACAACGATATGTCAATCGACCGACCGGTCGGCTCGCTCAATTCATATCTTGCCCACATGACGGCCTCTCGTCGATACAACGCCATGCGCTACAAGTTTTATAAAGTGTTGCGCAAATTCCATCTCGTTTCCGACAAAGGCCGTGCCTCAATCTTGCGTTTCAACAACAGCCTCAAATCGCTCATCACTCACGAGCAAAACATCTTTGAAGGCCTCAACATACGCTACTTCGGTCCCTTTGACGGCCACGACATCGCTCGCATCGTGCGTGTGCTCAACGACATCAAAGATATGACAGGCCCACGCCTGCTCCACCTCCGCACCGTCAAGGGTAAAGGTTATCAACCTGCCGAAAACGACCCCTCTACTTGGCATGCCCCGGGTAAATTCAATTCGATTACCGGACAAATCTTGACGTCCAACACCCCCGAGCCGCCCAAGTATCAACATGTGTTTGGTTCTACTTTGGTTGAATTGGCCAAGGACGACCCGACTATCGTCGGCATCACTGCTGCCATGCCTTCAGGCACATCCATGTCGTTGCTCCAAAAAGAGTTTCCATCGCGATTTTTCGATGTCGGCATCTCCGAAGGCCACGCCGTGACGTTCGCCGGCGGCTTGGCAAAAGACGGTTTGCTGCCGTTTGTAGCCATCTACTCGTCGTTTCTCCAACGAGCCTACGACCACATTATCCACGACGTCGCCATACAGCATCTGCCGGTAGTCTTCGCTATCGACCGCGCCGGCTTGGTAGGGGAGGACGGAGTCACTCATCATGGCGCCTTCGACCTCAGCTATATGTCATCAATCCCGGGCATGGTAGTTAGTGCTCCTGCCGACGAAATGACTTTGCGCAACCTTATGTTTACCGCTTCGCAACTTCGCAACGGCCCGTTTGCCATTCGTTATCCGCGTGGCAAAGGTCGCAATCTTCAGTGGCAAACTCCGATGGAGCAAATAGAGCTCGGCAAAGGTCGCTGCCTGACTCAGGGCACCGATATAGCCATCCTCTCGCTCGGCCCCATCGCCGCCGAAGTCGAAAAAGCCATTGCCATTGCCACTCAAAAAGGCATTTCGGTTGCCCACTACGACATGATTTTCCTCAAACCTCTCGACGAAGAAATCATTGATAGTGTGGCCGCAATGAATGTGCCAATCATCACAGTCGAAGATGCTTCTATCGACGGAGGCTTGGCTTCGGCCGTCATAAGACGTCTCAATGATATAGGCTCCGACTCTAAGGTCGAAGCCATCGGTATACCTGATAAATTTATTGCTCAGGGCACTGTCCCCGAGCTTTACAAACTCTGTGGCATGGACGCTGAGTCTATCGCACAGTGTATATTTAAACACGTGAAGAAATGAAAATCGTTATCGTAGGAGCAGGCGAAGTAGGGCAGCACCTTGCAAAATTGCTCTCCTCTGAAGAGCAAGATATAGTTTTGGTCGACAAAGATGCCGACAAGCTCGCTCGTATCGACGCTACCTACAATCTGATGACACGTATCGGTAGCCCAACGTCGTTCAACGCGCTGCGCGAAGCCGGTGCCGGACAAAGCGACCTTTTCATCGCCGTTACCCCGTTTGAGGCTAAAAACCTTACGGCTTGTGCCATAGCCAAGTCGTTGGGCGCTCGTCGCACAGTGGGCCGTATTGACAACTTTGAATACCTCAACCTCGCCAACCGCGATTTCTTTATCAATCACGGTGTCAACGACTTGATTTATCCCGAATATCTCGCCGCTGCCGAAATAAAATCAGCGCTCAACCATTCATGGGTGCGCCAATGGTTTGAATTGTCAAAGGGCGAAATAGTGCTCGTCGGCGTAAAAATCAGGGAAAACTCCTCGCTTGTTGGCAACCGCCTGCGCGATTTGACCCTCAGTCGTCTCAACTTCCACGTCTCGGCTATGACGCGCCGTCACGAAACCATCATCCCCGGTGGTAACGACGAAATCATGGCCGGCGATATCCTTTATTTCACCACTACGCCCGACAATATCGATGCCCTGCGCGAACTTTGTGGCAAGCAGCACCATGCTGTGAAGAAAATCATGATTATGGGTGGCAGCCGCATAGCCATACGCTTGGTCAACATGCTTGGCTCAGGTTATAAAATAAAGATTATCGAAAGCGATGTCGACTGTTGTCGCAAGCTCCCCGAGAGTTGCCCCAACTGCGAAATAATATGCGGCGACGGACGCGACAACGACTTGCTCCAAGAAGAGGGCATTGACCAAATGGATGCTTTCATCGCGCTTACCGACAGCTCCGAGACCAACATTCTCGCTTGCCTATCGGCTAAGGAATTTGGCGTCAAAAAAACTATTGCCGAAGTCGAAAACATTCAGTTTATTTCAGAAGCCGAGGGTCTCAACATCGGCACGATTATCAATAAAAAACTTCTTGCTTCGAGCAAAATCTTCCAAATACTCCTCGCTGCCGACTCAGAGTCGTCAAAGTTTCTCTCTCTGGCCGATGCCGAAGTGGCAGAGCTCGAAGTGAAACCCAATGCAAAAATCACTCGCGCGCCGGTAAAAGACCTCAAGCTCTCGCGCGATATGACCCTTGGCGGATTGGTGCGCAACGGCCATGGCATGCTCGTCAATGGCGATACCGTCATTGCTGCCGGCGACCGCGTCGTCGTCTTCTGTCTCTCAGGGGTAATACACAAAGTCGAAAAACTATTTAGCTGAGATGTCACGCAATCATATCAACTATCGCAGCGTAGTGCGTATCCTCGGTATGCTATCGCTTGTTGAGGGCGCCTTTATGCTCATACCATTGGCCGTATCGTTGGCTTATGGCGAGCCTGATGCCAAAGCTTTCATCATATCGATTATTATCGTTGCCGCATTGGGCAGCGCAGCTATGTGGCTCAGCAAACCACGCCATCATGAGTTTGGTCGTCGCGAAGGCATCTTGCTTACTTCTGTAGTTTGGATTGTATTCTCCTTTTTCGGCATGTTGCCATTTCTGTTTTCGTCGCTCAATCTCAATATTGCCTCGGCCTATTTCGAAGCCATGTCGGGCTTCACTACTACCGGAGCCTCCGTGCTGGGCGACATCACCGATATGCCCTATGGCATACACGTTTGGCGATGCCTGATGCAGTGGGTAGGCGGTGTAGGTATTATCATCTTTACGGTAGCTTTGTTGCCGATGTTC
>CAZBBL010000072.1:0-9943 GCA_964490275.1 uncultured Barnesiella sp. | reverse complement strand
ATCATCAATGTGGCGTCCGCGAGGACGCCGATTTACTCGTAACCCCGTACACCGCTATTTGCGTCGCCCATGCGCCCGCCACGTCAATCGCTTCATCTATTTGAGTTTGTGCCGGAAAGTAGGCGCTGATATTGCGCGGAGTCGTTAATCAGATCGAGCGCAGCTTTGTAAATAGGATTGAGTTGGGGATTGACCACGCGATAGTAGCTTTCGGAGTCGAAGATGTCGCGAGCGATGAGTCCTTTGAGGATTATCGTGATGAGACGTCGGCTGCGCTCAAGCTGTTTGGTATTGGGCTGCACGCCGTCGGTCTTACCTTGTGACACCACCTTCTGTATCAGTGCATCTGGCACCTTAAATCCTGCGATAAACGTCTCCACAGTAGGGTAAGTTGATTTGAGGGTCGAGCGGTTGTTGTCGACATAGTTGAGGGCCGTCTTGTTGAGCACGCCTTTGGCTACGAGGTCGCGATAATAGTCGGTGTAGGGCACGGTGTCGATTGGCACAAATAAATCGGGCATGATACCGCCACCGCCATAAACCGTACGCGCGTTTTTGAGCGTGTAAAACTTCAACGAGTCGGGAAACGAAATCTTCTCGCTGCTTAAGAATTCGCCGTTATCATATCGGTTGGCGATGTCCATGCGATAGTCGTCGGCCTTCCCTTTGGTGTAGGGCTTTTGGATGACGCGACCCGACGGAGTGTGATAGCGCGACACCGTCAGCTTCACCATCGAGCCGTCTGGGAATGGGAACGGGCGCTGCACCAATCCCTTGCCAAACGTGCGTCGACCTACAATAAGACCACGGTCGTTGTCTTGAATCGAGCCCGATAGAATTTCAGCCGCCGAGGCCGAATATTGATTTACCATCAAAACGATGCGCCCCGAAAGGAAGTCGCCGTCGGCTTTGACGTCGTAGAAAGTAGTGCCGAGTTTGGGCGACTCGGTATAGGTGACAGAGTCGCCTTTGCGTAGGAAGTGGCCGGCGATGGCAGTTGCAGCCGACAGATAGCCGCCGCCATTGTCCTCAAGGTCGAGGATAAGGTTTTTCATGCCGAGCTTGTGCAACTTTTTCATTGCCTCGGTAATCTCCTTGTCGGAGGTTTCGGCGAAGCGTGTCAGGCGTATGTAGCCGGTAGTCGCGTCGGCCATGAAGGCTGCGTCGACGCTGTTGACGGGTATGTCGTCGCGCACGATACGAAAATTTATCGGCTTGGCTACACCCTTGCGCAACACAGCGACGTCGACCGTCGTGCCCTTGGTGCCACGCAGCAACTTCATTATCTCTGCATTTGTTTTGCCTGCGCCCGAGATAGCCGTAGAGTTGGCGCTGATGATGCGGTCGCCGGGCAGTATGCCAACCTTCTCCGACGGGCCGCCGGCCGTAGGCTGAATGACGTAGAGCGTGTCGTTGATCATATTAAATTGTATGCCGATGCCCGAGAAATTGCCGTCGAGTGGCGTAGTCATCGCTTTGGTAGCCTCGGGGTCGGTGTACGACGAGTGGGGGTCGAGTGTTTTGAGCATCGCCACGATAGCCTCCTCGGCCAACTTGTCGGAGTCGACATCGTCGATATAATAGTTTTCAATCAAGCGCTCGGCAAAAGCCACCTTGCGCTCGGCAGTCATCGTTTGTGAGGTTGCATCAGTTTGCTTGCCGGCACCGACAGCCATCAGCGAAGCGGTCGCCAGCATGGCCGACAAAAAAAGTCGTTGTATATTCATCGTCGTGTTTAACGTTTGAGTCGGTTGATTTTTTTACCTTAGATTGTGATAGCTGAGAATTTGTTGCACAGACTTTAGATGGCAGGCTGTTACGTAGTCTCGCCGGGGAGAAATTCACCGGCGTCGCGGCCATAGCGTTGCAGCTCTCTGACCAACGACGAACTTACCATCGACAGCTCGGGCAACGTAGACAGAAACACTGTCTCGATATCACCGATGCGGCGGTTGGCGTCGGCCAAACTGCGTTCATACTCAAAATCGGCTGCGCCACGGATGCCACGCAAGAAAAATCGTGCGCCAAGGCGGCGAGCCAAATCTACGGTAAGCCCGCTGTAGGTCATCACCTCAACGCGCTCGTTGTCGCGATACAGACGCTCAATGGGCGCCAAACGCGCTTCGATGTCGGCCGAAGGCTTGTCGGCACTGACTCCGATAGCGACTATCACACGGTCGAACAACTGCAACCCACGCTCCACTATCGAGGCATGGCCTACCGTAAAGGGGTTGAACGACCCCGGGAAAATCGCTATACGCTCATGAGATATCTGTGTCATCTTCGATTACAAGATTGTCGATAATAAAGTTTTGGCGCTCTGAGGTGTTCTTGCCCATATAAAATTCGAGCAGCTCGGCCACACCGTCCTCCTTGCGAAGGCTTACGCGGTCTACCCTCATATCCGGGCCGATGAAATCGCGAAACTCTTCAGGCGAAATCTCGCCCAAGCCTTTAAATCGAGTGATTTCGGCTTTTGCTCCGAGGCGTTCGATAGCTGCGATGCGTTCCTCGTCGTTGTAGCAATAATATGTTTCTTCTTTGGCCTTGCTGCGATGGCGCGAAAGCTCGCGGTTGCGTACACGAAACAGCGGTGTCTGCAACACATATACGTGGCCTTTCTTCACCAAATCGGGGAAGAATTGCAGGAAGAACGTCAACAGCAACAGCCTAATGTGCATACCGTCGACATCGGCATCGGTCGCTATGATGACGTTGTTGTAGCGCAATCCGTCGATGCCCTCCTCGATGTTTAGAGCAGCCTGCAACAGGTTGAACTCCTCGTTTTCGTAGACCACCTTTTGTGTCAATCCATAAGAGTTGAGCGGTTTGCCGCGCAATGAGAATACGGCTTGTGTCTCTACGTCGCGTATCTTTGTGATTGACCCGGCAGCCGAGTCGCCCTCGGTGATGAAAATCGACGACGCTTGTTTCTTTTTGTCGTCGCCCTTGGGGTCGTTGAGGTGGATGCGGCAATCGAGCAACTTGCGGTTGTGGAGGTTGACTTTTTTGGCACGCTCGCGAGCCAACTTTGTCACGCCGGCCATAGCCTTGCGTTCACGCTCGCTCTCCTGCACTTTATGGAGGATTATCTCGGCCGTAGCGATGTCTTTATGCAGGTAGTTGTCGAGCTCCTTGCCAATGAAATCGCTGATATATTTGGCGATTGTAGGGCCGTCGGGGCCCATGTCGCGCGAACCGAGTTTTGTTTTGGTTTGCGATTCAAACACCGGCTCCTCGACTTTTATCGAGATAGCGGCAATCATACCGTTGCGGATGTCGGAATATTCAAAGTTGCGACCAAAATATTCTTTCAACGTGCGCGACACCGACTCTTTGAAAGCCGTGAGGTGGGTGCCGCCCTGCGTCGTATGCTGACCGTTGACGAACGAATAATACTCCTCGCCATATTGGTTGGCGTGGGTCAACGCTATCTCTATATCGGCGCCCTTGAGGTGGATAGGCTCATAGAGCGGCTCCTTGGTGATGTTCTCGCGGAGCAAATCGAGCAGACCGTTGCGCGAGATATAGCGTTTGCCATTGAAGATGATGGCCAAACCGGTGTTCAAAAACGTATAGTTTTTCAACAGCGGCACGATAAACTCGTCGCGGTAGCGATAGTCGCGGAAAATAGTTTCGTCGGGAGTGAATTGCACGAATGTGCCGTTGGCCTCGTCGGTGTCGACCGGGTCATCTTCTCTGATGAGATCGCCTTTGGTAAACTCGGCACGTTTGAGTTTGCCGTCGCGCACACTACTGATGCAGAAGTCAGACGACAGTGCATTGACGGCTTTGATACCGACGCCGTTCAATCCGACCGATTTTTTAAACACGCGCGTGTCGTATTTTGCGCCGGTGTTCATCTTGGAGGCCGCTGCGACCAATGCGCCCAGCGGTATACCACGGCCGTAGTCGCGCACGGTGACGGTGGTCTCGGTGACATCGACCACAATTTGCTTGCCATAGCCCATCATATACTCGTCGATGGCATTGTCGAGCACCTCTTTCAGGAGCACATAGATACCGTCGTCGGGGTTGGAGCCGTCGCCCAGTTTACCGATATACATACCCGGGCGCAAGCGTATATGTTCTTTAGGGTCGAGGGTGCGTATGCTATCCTCGTTATATTCAGCCTCGGTTTGCGGAGTTGGCTGCAAATCGTCGTCTAATGGCAATGTTTCCTCTTCAGTCATAATGTCGTTGGTTCTTCTCCCACAAAATTAATGTTTTTTCTGTAAAAAACCGCCCGGCAAACGACTTTTCGTCGTTTTATCCGGGCAGAAATCGTTAACTACTTGAATAGACGACGCACGAAGATGTCGAGATAGTCGCGCCAATTGCGCCATTCGTGGCCACCGGTCGACTCGTGATATTCATAGGGGAAGCCAATCGAGTCGAGCATCTGACGATATTTCACATTGGCTTCGTAAAGAAAATCTTTGTTGCCGATGCCAATCCAATAGAGGTGGAGCGGATTGTGCATTTGGTCTTTCAAGCGAGCTTCGACGTTGTCGAACACATCGTTTGAGGCCGAGCGATGATCCAACGTTGCTGCCGAGAACAAGCCTACCCATCCATACATATTGGGGTAATAGCGCGAGATGTTCATGGCGTTGAAACCTCCCATCGACAATCCGGCTACGGCGCGATGGTCGACGTCGGCCAATGTGAGATAGTTGCTGTCGACATAATCGACGATTTCGGGGAACACCTGTTCGAAGCGGCCATTCATCCAGTTGGGGTAGATACCGGTGGGGATAGTGTTGCCGGCAGGGTCGTATCCCGGAGCTGCCTCAGCGTCGACATTGCCGTTGGGCACTACTACAATCATCGGTTCGGCTTTGCCTTGGGCGATAAGGTTGTCGAGTATCTGAGGCATACGGCCAAGCTCGAGCCAAGCATTTTCGTCGCCGCCGGTGCCGTGGAGCAGGTAGAGCACCGGGTATCGGCGCTCGCCTTTTTCATATCCGGCCGGCAGATAAATGCTCATGCGGCGGTCGATATTGAGGCTGTCGCTGTGATACCATGGGTGGGCCACCGTGCCGTGAGCCACACGGCGGTTTGTCATCAACGTAGCTATATTGTCGTCGTCGCCGTCGATGATAAAATAGTTGTTGACCGAAGCGATATCTCTGACGGTGTAGACGCTTGACGGGTCGAGCACATCGACATCGTCGACTTTGAAATGATAGGTGTAGAATTGTGGTGCAAGCGGCTGTGACGTGTAGGTGTAGACACCGGCAACGCTGTCGCGAGTCATTGCAGCGACGCCATCGATAAAGTTGCCGACGATACCTACATTGGCATTTGAGGTCGAGCGTAGAGCTATGGTCACCGTGCCGTCGGCATTTACAGTTACCGACTCCATCGGACGGTTGGCATGAATGGTTTCTTGGGCCGACATCGGTGCTACGGCCGGCAACAACGCCGCTATGGCGAGAAGATTGCGTATTTTCATGGGGATATGTTTTTGGGATTAGTTTATTGTTTCTACGTCAAAGTGTTTTTCCGAGGAAGAGCGATGCAAACCGGCCGGTGCCGCGAGGTATCAACCTATGCTTGGTGTAGAGCAGCCTCATCAGCCATCGGCTCCACAATCGGTTGTGGCGATATACGCTGCGGCGCAATCGTCGAGCGTCGGCGCGAGCGCCCTCCGAGCGATAGGTGGCGGCGAGAATGATGCGTCGCACATCGACCCATTGTGTCGGCAGCCCGGCTTTGTCGAGCGCTGTGGCACAGCAGTCGAGCGAATGTTCCCACTTGCCGGGGTCGGTGCTATAGCGGCTACCGGTGATTGACGCCGGAGTGAAATGAGTGGTGACTCTCACTCCCGGCAACTGAGCCATTGACGGGCGCTGCAACAATATGCGCAAGCCAAACTCCAAGTCGTTCCAACCCATGACGCTGTCGTCCCACCCTCCGGCCTTGCGAGCCAGAGCCGTGAGCGCGGCAAAGCGCTGAGTCGACAATATGCCGTGGACCAAATGATTGTAGAGCGGATTGACCGTTGTGAATCGTCCTATATGGCGCATGCCGTCGGGCAGCTGTTGGTCTATTTCCCACCCTACGACCTGCGCGTCGCTATGGTCAATGGCCTCCATCAAATCGGCTATCAACCCCGGGCGCATCTCGTCGTCAGAGTCGAAAAACATCACCCATCCGGTGTCGGTCAGCGCCAATCCTCGATTGCGTGCAGCCGCAGCTCCGGGCTTTGCCTCCTGCGCTACGACTACGTCAAGCCGCCCATCGACAGCGGTTTTCCACTGTTGAAGGACGGCCATAGTGTCGTCGGTTGAAGCGTTGTCAACCAATATTATCGTTGCTTGATCGAGCTGCTGACGCTCTATCGAGCGAAGCGTACGTTGCACGGTCCCGGCACGATTGTAAACCGGAACCACTATCGTCAGCCGCTTTTGCAGGTCGTCGGCCATAGTCGGTGATTAAAGCATTTTAGCTACTACCGAGCCGAGTTGCTTTATGTCTTCGACGCGCTCCATGCGATTGCCCGAGCGGTCGATGACAAACAGCGCCGGCAGAGCTCCGACATTGTAGTTGAGTAATGTAGTAGCGTCGTCGGGAGTATTGTAGACGGTAATCCAGGGGAGATTTTTGGCTGCTGCGCTCCAAGCAAACTCGTCTTCGTCGCAACATACTTGATAGATCTCCACTCCCTGCGGAGCATATTTGGTATAGATGTCGTTGAGAGCCATATTGTAGGCAGCCGACTCGCTCGCTGTGAGCACCGAGAAGTTGAGGATGACGCATTTGCCTTTCTTCCACACCTCGGTCAAGCTTTGTTTCTTGCCGTTGCGGTCGTTGAGCGCAATCTCTACAAAGGGTATCTCTTCGGCGTAGACGCTTTGGCCTTTAATGTCGCCCGAAGCGCGGCGCTGTTGCAGCGTCAGCTCTTTGAGCATCTGAGTGCGCGGGTCGGTCGGGCGCTGCTGAGCATAGTTGTTGGCTACAGCGTTGATGATATTGCGGTCAAACTTGCGTTGTGCGTCAAACAGCGGAGTCGAGCCTACGTTGCGGTTGATAGCATAGTATGACACGATGCCGGCCCAATCGGTTTGCATCACCTCAGCCACGCGACGGCGCAAATTGTCGTCGGCTGCAACGGCAGCTTCGCCACCGTTTTTCACGACCTCTGCCACATAGCTGTTGATGGTTTGCATCTTGTCGGCCGAGGGTGAGCCACTCAATTTATAGTCTAAATCGTAGGCCGACAACGTAGCGTCGAGCGTGATTGTCTCGAGGCTGTCGATAGGGAAATACAATGTGTGGCCATCGATGCTCAAGCGATAGATATCGGGGTAAGCCGGACGAGCCTCGGTGAAGGCAAAACTGTTGTCGTCGGCGATAGTCATTGAGTCGACCACCGACCAAACGCCGTTGCTTGCCGACTCGAGCACTACGGTTTTACCCGCAGCGTCGGCGATAGAGCCCGACACTTTCCATTGGTTCTTAGAGCAGCTCGTGAGCAGCGTCGTAGCTACAGCAGCCGCTACGACATAAGAATAGATTTTCATTGCTAAAACTGTGTGTTCTTGACGGTTAAAGACTCTCTTTAAGATTAGAGAGCGTCGTATTCTTTGGCAATTGCCTTAGCGATAGCCTCCATTTCCTGAGCCGGGAGAGTCTGCTTCTTTGAGAAGTCGAGGTCGCCCTCTTTCGACATCGGCACCAAATGGATATGAGCGTGAGGCACTTCCAAACCGATGACAGCCACGCCCACCTTGCGGCAAGGCACAGCAGCTTTGAGCGCACGTGCCACTTTCTTTGCAAACAAGGTCAAACCGGCAAAATGCTCGTCGTCGATATCAAAAATATAGTCTTGTTCTTGCTTTGGTATTACCAACACATGGCCCGGTTGCACGGGGTTGATATCCAAAAAAGCGAAATAGTCGGCAGTTTCAGCCACTTTATACGATGAGATTTCGCCTGAAGCTATTTTTGAAAACAATGTTGCCATAGCGCAATATATTTTTTAGAAGCTGATTTCGATGATTTCAAATTTGATTAAACCCGACGGCACTTTGATTTCAACTACTTCGCCGAGTTTATGGCCCAACAAACCTTGAGCAATAGGTGTGCTTGAAGCTATTTTTTTCTCTTTCATATTAGCTTCGCTGTCGGCAACAATAGTGTATTCGGCTACCATACCGTTGGTGAGATTTTTGATTTTCACACGATTCATAATCTGCACTTCGTTGGTATTGAGCTTGCTCTCATCGATGATACGAGCATTAGCCACCATGTCTTTGAGCTTGGAAATTTGCATCTCGAGCATGCCTTGGGCCTCCTTGGCAGCGTCGTATTCGGCGTTTTCCGACAAGTCGCCCTTGTCGCGGGCCTCGGCAATGGCGCGAGAGATTTCGGGGCGTTTAACAGATTCAAGGTAGGCAATTTCCTCCATTTTCTTCTTATAGCCCTCTTTTGTCATGAATGTAATAGCCATAATTTATTTAATTGGTCTTTAACGTAAAAAAAGAAAGAATCTCAGCTATTACCTACTGAGACCCCCTCGGGTTATATTCCATTATTTGTTACGGCAAAGATATAATTATTTTTCCACTTCCACAAAAATTAAACAATAAATTTAAAAATTCAGCCTCAAAATCGACACAACCAACTTTTCGAGCACTCGTTTTTTTGGTATGTTGTATATATTGCCTAAATTTGTTGCTACCAAAGCCTAAAAAATTCATCAATCTACTTACAAAAATACGCAGCCAATAAAAAGTCAATGCTGAAACTGTCAATTATCATGCCGGCCTACAATGCCGAAAAAACTATCGAAGCAGCGCTTCGCAGTATCCTCCGTCAGAATATGGAAGATGTCGAAGTCATCGTAGTCAACGATGGCTCTACCGACTCAACGCCCGAAATTGTGAATCGCATATCGGCCGAGAATAGTTCTCCAACATCTATTTACTTGATAGACAACACATTAAGGGGGGGGCTATCAGTAGCTCGCAATGTCGGTATTCGTGCAGCTCGCGGACGCTATTGGACTACTGTCGATGCCGACGATAAAGTGGCCGACGGCGGTATGCAAGCACTGCTTGCCGCTGCCCATAGGGACGGATATCCTCAGATGGTATATGGAATGAAGAAATGCTGCGGAGCACCGGCTGAACAACTATTGGTCGACCTGTCTGAGGTAACTGATGAAACAATCGTCGGTGAAGAAACCGGATTGAGAATCGCGCAAAAACTACCGTTCCTTTTATACATCACAGCATGGGCTAAATTGTTTAACCGCGAGTTTACCATAAACAACGATTTATGGTACACTCCGGGGATGACTAAATATGAGGACACAGAATTTACTTGGCGAATGTTGCCCAAACTAAAGTCGGCGACTACAGTTTCGACGCTTACCTACCTATATAGCGTAAATGTCGGCGTCACTTCAAAGTTTTCAAACCCGAAAGAATTTGACTACTTGTTTTATGCCCACAAAGTAATTCTTGACAACGTCTCGAAACTATCTACCGAAGATAAGGTTGCTCCGCTACGTGAATCAATGCTTGAATTAACGGCCTTTCTAATTTATAAGCATCTTATTTTGGTGTATAGCTCCAATTATCGTGGCAAGCTGAAACTTTTTAAGTCGGTTTACAAGCGAGCCACCGACTTTGGCGCTGATTTCAACAAATACTTCCACTATGGTTTTCCCGGAATAATTGCCCGATTGCTCAAAACCGGCACATGGCTGCCACATATTGCCCTCTTAATCGTGTGCAAAACGCCGGCGCTAAGAAAGCGCCTGAGCTACTAAAAGATTGTGGCCGGGGTGGCAACGATGTAGGAGCGATTCATCGCGCCCGAGCGGAGCGTGAGCGACGCAAATGGAGGTGGATGAAGCTTTTGATAGGTAACAGCGGAAGGATGTCCGACAGGACATCGATTTACTCGTAACCGGTTACACCGAAGCCGT
>CAZBBL010000071.1:0-10074 GCA_964490275.1 uncultured Barnesiella sp. | reverse complement strand
GAATAGTTCTTGCTGTTGATTTGGGCGAGAGCTTCTTCGGCAGAGCCGTTGAGTTTAAACTCCATGACGTAGGTGTAGGCCGGGGTTTGCAATACTAAGTCGATGCGACCTTCAGAGGTGTGATATTCGGCTTTGACGTAAAATCCCATGAGCTTAGAGACGATAAACAGCACGTTTTGATAGTGATTTTCAAGGTCTTTGACGAGCTCGTAGGGGGTGTCGGCAAATAGCGATGAGAGTCGTTTGAAAAATTCATCAATTTTGCCGGCTTTGATTTCTTCGACGAAGTTTGCGATGTAAAACTCGGTTTGGCTTTCGCTTACGTTGGCATAGTTTGGGAGCAGGTAGTTGTAGAAGCCGTCTTCGACTTCTTTGTTTGGTATGCCAAGTTGGAAAAGTTTGTAGGTAGGATTATAGCCTACAATCGTCAGGTAGCCACTTTGGTATATCACGGGGATTGGGTCGGAAGATTGAGACTGAATGCCGCGCAAAGCTTTATCGGAGACTTGTGCCGAAGCCATGTCCTCGAGTTTGTAGTGGTATTTTTTTAGTAAGTGGACCAAATAAGAGGGCGTGCCTGTTTCAAACCAGTAGTTGTTGAATTCGTTTTTTTTGAATGTATTCAAGAGGCTGAATGGATTGTAAACGGCGACGGAATTATAGACAAAGTGGTAGCCGTCATATTGTAACTTCAACTCATTGCGGACATCGTCGTAGGAACGGTCGGTTGCTTGTGCCAGGCGCTGTACGTATGGGACGAAGACCGTGTCGATTTCTTCATCGGTAATGCCGCAGATTGAAGCATAGGGTCGGTCTAACGATATGTCTTCAAGGTTGTTTAAGTCGCTGAATACGCTGACTTTACTAAATTTTGTCACTCCGGTGAGGAATGCAAATTTGATACAAGCGTCCATGCTCTTGAGCGCTCCATAGAAGCCCTTTAGGATTGAGCGGAAGGAGTCTTGCAATTTTTCATTTTCAATAGCTTGGAGCACGGGCTTGTCGTATTCGTCGACGAGGATGACAACTCGCTGTCCGGTTTTTTCGTAGGCACGGCGTATGACGCCTTCAAATCTGTCGCCTAAACCGATTTGATTGTTATTTTCGCCATATTGTTGTTCCCAATAGCTCAAGTTGGACGATAGCTTATTGCGTAAGTCATCTTCGGTTTTGTATTCAGAAGTGTTTAAGTCGAGGTGCAACACCGGATACTCAATCCAATCATTCTCGAGCTTCTCAATGGCGAGGCCTTTGAACAGTTCTTTCTTGCCTGAGAAATAAGCGTTAAGAGTTGACAGAAGCATGCTTTTGCCGAAGCGGCGGGGGCGCGACAAGAAATAGTATCTACCTGTTGTAACAAGCTTATATAACAACGTAGTTTTATCAACGTATAGATATTTGTCGTTACGCAGACTCTCAAAGTTTTGTACGCCAATCGGCATGTTTTTTAATGTTTCCATGTCAACATTTTAATCGTTAATGCAAAGATGGGATAACTTTTTTACAATTCAAAATTTAGCGTAATTAATTTGCTCGTCAGGTATATGATATAAACGCAGTTATCGACCTATTGTTGCAAGAGTGACATTTTGTCGCGAAGGGGGATGGTTGTGGCTATATATTTGCGGAAAAAATAGTAAAAACGATGCGGGCTCGGAGGAGCCGCATATCAATTTGTTTTAATAGGGCTCAGAGGAGCCGATTAGAAGCCATGAATAAAGATATAACGAATGAAAATAGGGATAGGTCGGGGCTGCCGGTTCAAATGAATGTCGCCGAGGCTGCCGGGCAATGCTCTGAGGCTGAGGATAACGCCAAGCCCGACTATAACGAGGGGATTGCGCACGAAAATCGAGTGCGCTGTGCTGTGCATTATGATGCTTACAATCAGATAACGGGCGAGGGGTGTTGCGGCCACCGTCGGTTGGTTGATGCTCGCCGTTGGGGTGATGGGATGGCTTATGTGCCTGAGGCGATGTTGGCCGACGGCGAATATCGTTTGGTAGGCACGGTTGAGGCGTGGGCGCGTCTGCGCTGCCGCTACGATTTTGAATATTGGGCTGCCCGCTGTGCTACGATTCAAGACAAGACTACCGGCCAGCTCCATCGCTTCACGCTCAATCGTCCGCAACGTAGGGTGTTGGCTCTGTTGGAGGAGGATCGTTTGGCCAATCGCCCCATACGCTTGATTATGCTCAAGGCTCGCCAATGGGGCGGGTCGACGTTGGTGCAGATGTATATGGCGTGGATTCAAACCTGCGTGAAGACAAATTGCAATTCGCTGATATGCTCGCATGTAAAAGACACGTCGGCGCTGATACGCGGCATGTATTCGCGAATGCTTGCCGAATATCCCGAGGAGTTGTGGCAGGGCGAGGAGCGAGGTAGGTTTAAGCCCTTTGAAGGGTCGAGCAACATACGTGTCATTGAGGGGCGCGGCTGCAAGGTTGCGGTGGCCTCGATGCAATGCTACGACAGTGTGCGTGGCGGCGATGTTGCAATGGCCCATTTGTCGGAGGTGGCGTTTTGGCGCGAAACTCCGCAGTCGACACCCGAAATGTTTATCAGAGCCATCTGTGGCGCTATCAACTATGTGCCCGGCACGATGGTGGTGATGGAAAGTACGGCCAACGGAGTCGGCAACTATTTCCATCGCGAATGGTTGCGCTCGGTAGAGGGTCGCAGCGACAAGCGAGCCGTATTTGTGCCATGGTATGAGATAGAGATTTATCGCGTAGATAATATCGACTATCGCAAAGTGTGGCAAAAGATGGACGACTATGAATATTGGCTATGGCGTAAAGGCTTGACACTCGAGCAGATAGCGTGGTATCAATATAAGCGACGCGAGTATCCCGACCGTAAGCAGATGCAATCGGAATATCCTACGACCGACGCCGAGGCGTTTGCGACAATCTCAGACAATGTGTTTGCGTCGAACGATGTAGAGCATCTGCGTCGCCACTGCTGCGAACCGATTTTGCGAGGCGAGATTGAGACGAAGGCTGTGGCCCAGGGCTCGGGGCAGACGAAGGTGGCGGTGAAACGCCACGACGACGGCAATCTCGAGATATGGCGCATGCCTACGGCCGACGCGGGGCGCTATTTGGTGACCGTCGATATCGGCGGGCGTTCGGCTTCGAGCGACTGGTCGGTTATCGCCGTGCTCGACCGGCGTGGAGGGCCCAATCGCGCTACGCCTGAGTTTGTGGCGCAATGGCGCGGACATATCGACCACGACTTGCTGGCGTGGAAGGCTGTGGCCTTGGCGCGATTCTACAACAACGCCTTGCTGGTGTTTGAGAGCAATACTCTGGAGTCGGAGGACACCGACGGCGATCCCTCGCTCTATATTCTCAATCAGGTAGGGCGCATCTACCCCAACCTCTACCGTCGCAAGTTGGCCGGAGGCGGGCATCGTCTGGGCTTCCATACCAACAGAGCTACTAAGAGTCAGGCTATTACGACGCTTATCGCGGCCGTGCGCGACGATATGATTATCGAGCACAGCGAGGGGGCGCTCAACGAGATGCTCACCTATAAGATGGGGCGCAACGGCCAATATCATGCTGCCGACGGTTGCCACGACGATATGTTGATGACTCGTGCTATCGGGTTGTTGGTGGCAATGTCGACGCCTACCGCTCCTACGGTCACCTCAGAGGAGAGTCTCGCCGAGTATCTTGAGCAATATCGAAAAAAGAAGTTTCAAGAGTGACATTTTGTCACAAAGTCGGCTTTTGGGCGATGTAACTTTGCAATGTAAATCAACCTATAAATACAAATCTAAAACATTATGAATCAAGAAGAAACTATCATTGAAGAAGCTGTTGAACTCAGCGAAAATCGCGTAATCGAAAACCTTGCAGAGCAGGCAGTCGTGCCCGCCGAAAATCTCGAAACGCCAGAGACGGCCGAGCAGCTCGACGACGACGCTGAGTCGACTGAGGAATGTGACGACGACCAACAACCTACCGTCACACAAGAGCAGTTGGAGCGCTTGGTGGCTGAAGCCGAGGAGCGTGGCTATCTGAGAGGCCGCAACGAGAGCATCGCCGAACTGATGAAGCGTCCCGGCATGTTTGAGCGAGCCGATGCCGACTCTATGAGCGACTCTGCCGACTCAGCCGGCTCGTCAGAGGTGATGATACTCAACAACCTGCGCCCCAGTGTTTGGGACTAATTATTAATCAATTATCTATCAATCAATCAATCAATTATCTGTCTACTTTTTAAATTTTAGAAACCATGAAACAAGCTGTTTTGAAATTTGTGAAATCTGATGCGTTTATCGCGTGTGTAGTGTTTAGTATGGTTGTGGCTGTGTTTGCCACGTTTGGCGGTTGCGACCGCAATCATGTAATGGCGATGGCGGCCGTGGCCACCGTAGCCGGCGGGGGCAAATATGTCAGCGGTGCGCCTCTGACGCTCTCAGCCACCGAAAATCTTTCGCCCGAACTGTTGCGCAACGAAATCGACGACCGCATAGTGCGCATACGCCCCATGGCGACGCCTATCGACCAAATTTCGCGTCAAGCCGGAGCCAGAATGTCGGGTTCGATGATTGTCGATTATTATTCGGTCGACACCAAGCCTACCGAGGCCACCCTCAAAGAGGTTTATATCTCAGACGATAGCGACGACTCGGCGCGCGGTTTCGTCATAGCCAAACTCAAAACCTCGTGCAACGAGCTTTTTGAGCCTTCCGAGACCATTATGGCCCCCGATGTGAAGGTGGTAGGCGACGACGGCGAGAGTGAAGAATCGTTGGTGATGTATGTCATAGGTCGCGACTCAGAGTATGTAAGAGCCATCTCAGTCAATGCCAAAAACGACCGCGGACTCTATGCCGTGCCCGATATGGAAGAGGGCACCAAGCTCATCAGAATGGGGCGTGCCGCCGGCGAGTTGGATGTGCAAACCGCTCAGTTTGAAGCCCTTCCCATCAAGAGTCGCAACTATTGCCAGATTTTCAAAGCTCAGGTTGAGCAGTCGACCTATCAAAAAATTGCCAACAAAGAGGTGGGTTGGACCTTCTCTGACCAGGAAGAAGCCGCCATTATCGATATGCGTCTTGGCATGGAGAAAAACTTCTTGTTTGGTGTGAAAAACCGCATCTACGACCCCGACAAAGGCAACGAGGTAATGCTCACCGGCGGCATCTGGCAGCAAGCGGGCCGTCAATTCAACTATACCGTCGGCTCAATGAGCGAAAACACCCTTATCGAACTCACCCGCAAGGCCTTTACCGGCAATGGCGGCTCATCCAAAAAGTTGCTCATCGGCGGCACGATGTTGATTGAGCAGCTCAATAAGTTGGACCACGTGAAGGTGGTTGGTGCAACCGAAACCATGACCCGTTGGGGCCTCGATTTCACCGAGATTATCACCAAGTTTGGCAAACTCTATGTGTTGGCTTCGGAAGTGTTTGACCAATGTGGCCACGCCAACGACGGCATGATACTCGACCCCGAATATATGACGAAATATTGCCATGTGGCCTTCCGCACCGAGCGCCTTGACTTGCGCAAATCGGGCATCCGCAACACCGATGCAATCGTCATCACCGAGGCCTCGTGTCTGGTGCTCCGCTATCCCGACGCCCATTTGAGAGTGGTAGGCCAATAATCAGACAGGCGTCAAGCACACATTATATATAATAGTGAACTATGGTTACCGAATATAGCTTGGAGCAGATGTTGGCCATTTGGCGCACGCGCATGGGCATCGTGGCCACCGACGACGTTACCGGCCTGGTGAGAACCGACATTGCCGATATCAATGCCTACCTGCGCCAACGTATCGACGACTGGTATTATCAGCAACTCGACACTGCTCCCATACAATGGCTCAAGATTGAAGATTGCTCGGCTGAAGCGACCGTGACGCAACAAGAGGGGAGGGTAGTCGCCGTGAAGCTGCCCGACAGATGCCGTCGCGTGGTCAGAGTAAGGCTCAAGGGATGGAACCAAGACGCACAAATAGTCACCGACAACAATAGCCGATTGGCACAGCTGCAGCGGAGCGAATTTACCCGCGGCGGCGTGTGCCGACCGGTGGCGGTGGCCTCGGGCCGGCAATTGCTGCTCTATCAACGCGGCCTCGAGCTGCCGGCGCTGACGGCCTTAGAGTGTATCTGCGACCCTGCCGAAGGGGTTTATGCCATCGATCGCCGTGCGCTATCAACAATTCCATTAATCGATATCAATATTTAACGTCATGAATAACAATATTATAACTCAACCACTGCGACGCGACCCTACCGGGGTGAAGGTGCTCGCGGCCGCCGGCAAGGCTTGGATGTCGTGTGCCGAGTTGCGTCGTCGCCGTCGCCGCTACAAACGCTTCACCTATGGCGACCAATGGAGCGACACTATCGAGACGCCCGATGGGGAGGTGATGACCGAAGGCGCTTATGCAAGGCTCAGAGGCAAACGCCCTATGAGCAACAATCTGATTCGCAAGCTCGTGAAGTGTGTCGTAGGGCGTTTCCGCTTGTCGCAAGCCGACGAGTCGATTGAGGGCGAACTAAGCCGTCTGCATCAGCTCAACAATCTCGACGAACTCGACAGCCGCACCCTCGAGGAGTTTCTTATCTCGGGTTGCGCCATACAGCGTGTGGTCAGAGAACGACGTCAGCAAGGCGTCGACACATGGGTGGAGATGGTGAGCCCCGAACGCTTTTTCATCAACAATATTCGCGACCCGCGAGGGTGGGACACCGAGTTGGTAGGGATGGCCCACGATATGAGTCGCGCCGAGTTGGTGATGCGTTTTGCCCACGGCGATCGTCGCCGAGCCGAGGCCCTGCGCAATCTATATGGCAGTGAGGCTATTGCAGCTGTGTCGACATCTACGCCGCTTGGCTCAGAGGCCGGCGAAGAGAGCTTTCTCAGGGCCGACGCGGGGCGTTGTCGCGTCATCGAAGCGTGGACTTTGGAGGCTGCCGAATGGTTGGCTTGCCACGATAGGGAGCAGGGGCTGTTGATGCGTCGCGATTTGACGGCCGAACCGGCGTTGGAGCAAGAAAATCAGCGACGCCTGGCCCAAGGACGTCAGCCGATAGAGTGGCGTTGGGAGTCGGGCACAAAGTGGCGCTGTCGCTGGTTGGCCCCCGACGGCACATTGCTCGACAGCTACGATTCGCCCTACAGCCACGGCGGTCATCCCTTTGTCGTAAAGCTCTATCCGCTTACCGACGGCGAGGTGCATTCGCTGGTAGAGGATGTCATCGACCAACAGGTGTATGTCAATCGTTTGATTACGCTCATCGACCATGTGATAAGCACCTCTGCCAAGGGCGCACTGCTGTTTCCGACCGACCGTCGTATCGAGGGGCTGAATTGGAGCGACATAGGTAGAATGTGGGCCTCGCCCGATGCCATCATCCCCTATGTGGGCAATGCCGACAGTCCGCTGCCGCAGCAAGTGTCGACCAATGCTACCGATATCGGGGCACGCGAGTTGTTGGCGCTGCAGATGCAGATGTTTGAGGATGTAAGCGGTGTGAGCAACGCACTGATGGGCAAGGCCGACAGTGCTGCCGTCGGCGCTACGCGCTACGAAAGTCAGGTGAGAGATGCCGCCGTCGCCATCAACGACCTGCTGTTGACGTTTGCCCACTTCCGCAGCCAACGCGATGCAAAACTCCTGGCCTGACGGCCGATTTATTTATTTCTTGGTAAAAATACCAATTTAACATTAGTGGGCGTGGTTATGGCCCATGTGCAATATTATATTTGCTACTGAAAAACTAAATAGGCAAAATCAAAAAAAAGGATAATATATGGAACGGAACAGAGATTTCATCAGAGAATGTAACCGCCAAAGGCGTTTGGCCTACGAAGCCGGCGAACAGCTTAGCGACCGGCTTATCGTTGACCGTGCAATCAAGGCCGAAGCTCCGGCCTACTATCTCGAATATGGGTATGCTCGGCGTGCCGTGGGCGACTATCTGCGCGGCTGTGAGGGTAATCCTCCGGCCACAGATGCCCACAGCCGCTCGGCGCGTATGCGTCAGTTGCATGAATTGTCGCTCAAATGCAAGGCTCTGATGGAGCGCGAGGGGCTGACGCTGTCGACGGCTTTGGTGCGTGTGTTGGCTTTTGAGCATGCGTCGAGCTACTTCCTTTCGCAGGGCTACGGCCTGAAATTGTATTACCAATTAAAGAAAGAAATGCACCGCCGCAGCGCTCGCTTGCGTAGCCGCCGACTTCTGTAGACACATTATTTATATAACCACCTTAAATATTTACGAAAATGACTACTGTAAATTTTAATTTTTCGATTGACGAGATACTGAAACAAATCTATGCGCTTACGGCAATGCACGCCTTGACGGCGGAGGCCGAACCTGTGGCAATGCTCACCGACGACAACCGCGACGCCCTGCGCATGGTCATCGTCGACAACTTCGGCTTTATGGCGTTGCAATTGGGGTCGATTGTCGCCGACTGCGAATTGCCCGACGACGAACCCGAGTATGGACAAATCGAACCGATAATGAGCCTGACGTTGCGCTTGCCCGATAGATTTAAAGATGGGAATACGTTGCCGTTGCTCAGGGCGATGGAGTCGGCGCTGGCCTATAGCACCCTTCGCGACGTATATCTCGACAGCGACAGCCGCCTGTCGAACCTCTACGCCAACCGTGCAGCCATGTCGGTTGACAACGTCAAAGCTATGGTAGATATGCCCGACTCTACCTTGCCGGGGATATTGGGATTTTTTTAGACCCCGTTAACAAATTGTGTGGAACGGGGTCTTAATCAAAGATAGAGCGGACTATTTCGAGCGATTGAAGATTGCGCAACGAGCCGAAATGATGGGCAAAATATTGCAGCAGCGTGTCGAGTATCAATTGCCGTTCAGAGCGGTTGAGATTGAAGAGGTGGAGGTTGCGGCGATTCATGCGCAGCAAAGTGTGGGCCACCTTGGCTTGGTCGGGCGAGAGGAAGTGGCCGTGGAGCGGAGCCGAAGCGACGAAGCAACCCCCTTCGAGGTCGAAACACCATCCGGGGCTATAGGTAGAGGTGTCGGGACGAATGCCCATGAAATGCTGCAAGCCTATCAAGAAACAGATGGGCGCGTTGGCAATGGCGGCAGCCGACGAGGCGTCGAGCAGCATTGCAATCGAACTGCCGACATAGTCGAAGAGCAGAGGGTCGGGCTGACTGTCGCGCAGCAGGGCGCTCATTACGTCGCAGACAAACAGCAGTATGGTCGACTTGATAGGATTGTCGACGACGATGGGGCGCACGGCAGCGACCTCAGACAGCGTCTGCAGCGAGCGCGTAGGCCGTAGGTCGACAATCGCGTCGAAGCGCGTGCCGGGCATCAACAGCGGGCGCAACCTGCGAGCCGAGCGGGCCGGGCCGTCGGGCACCAAGAAGGCTATGCGCCCCAAATCGCGCACCAGGCACGTGGCTATCGAGCGAGTGTCGCTAAAGCGCACCAAGCGCAGCATGATGCATTGAGAGTGGATTTGCATAGTTCAAAAGTAGTGATTTATCTGCGGAAAAATCAATTTTTTATCAAAAAATTTGCAGGATTGAAAAATTGGGCGTATCTTTGCACTCGCTTTAAGGACAAAGCCCCCAAGGCCCATTCGTCTATCGGCTAGGACGCAAGATTTTCATTCTTGAAAGAGGAGTTCGATTCTCCTATGGGCTACAATCAACCGTTTTAAAAGTAAAAAAATCTTTTGTTATAATGGCAAATCACAAATCTTCTCTTAAAAGAATCCGTCAGACAGAGGCTCGTCGTCTGCGTAACCGCTACTATGCAAAAACAGCACGTAATGCCGTTCGTCGCGTACGCAAATTGACAGACAAAGCTGAAGCTCAAGCTGAATTTGTGAAGCTGACCGCCATGCTCGACAAGCTCGCCGCTAAGAAAACTATTTCTAAAAACAAGGCGTCAAACCTCAAGAGCAAAATTCAGCGTCACATCAACGGCATCGCCGGCTAAGCCTCGTTAAATAATAGACTGAATCATTTTTTTTCATAACGATAGTGTTTTCGGCCCATTCGTCTATCGGCTAGGACGCAAGATTTTCATTCTTGAAAGAGGAGT
>CAZBBL010000070.1:0-10206 GCA_964490275.1 uncultured Barnesiella sp. | reverse complement strand
CGACAGCAATCGCACCTTGACATTCTTACCATAAAAAAGCGGCTCAAGCACTCTCATCCTCAAGGGGTTACGCCATCAATGTAGGGGCGAAATTCATTTCGCCCGCTCCCCTCAAATGCCTAAATGATTGCCAATTGCGTCGCTTACGCTCCGCTCGGGCGCGATGAATCACGCCCCTACAACGTGGGTGGAAACCATTGAGGATCTGCCACTCTCACTTGCGACGCGGCGTGATGAGGTCTTTTTGCGCTGTAAACCACGGCAAGAATTTTACAAACAGCGGTACTGCCACCCAGCACGCTACGACGGTCAGCACAAACGCCATTTCACAGCTGATGGGCTTGAGAAATCCATTAATCAGCGCCAACAGCATATTGTGGAGACACAGCGCTACTATCGAATAGCGCCCTATCATCGAAACTACCGGCAGCCACTTTATCGGCTTCAACACCATCAGCAATCCGAAGACACCCGCAATCGACAGCAGGTCAGCCACTAAGAAATTACATTCCAGTCTATTGTGATAATAGACAAATGCGCGACACTCCAAGCTGTTGTAGACGATATAGACGACAACCAAAATCAATGCCCCACAGAGCATACCCCACCAATCAAGGCGACTTGGATAGAGCAGCTTGGTGCGCGACAACAGATGGCCGAAATAAAACATCGGCATTGCCGTCAGAGCCGTATCAACATAAAATGGCAAATACAAACCGCTCACCGACAGCCAATAGCCAACTCCGCCACACGCTATCGACACCACCGCCAAATATATCTCATTGACAGACAGCAGTCGCAACAGCGTGAATATCACATTTATATTAAACAAGCAGAGCAAAAACCATAGCGCCACATTGTAGATGTCGCGATGATAAAACAGGTCGGTAATATCGCTGTCGCTATGCTCAATCAGCCCCAATCGGCGCCCGATAGCTAAAAACGCATAACTCAACAAGAAGAAGAATACAAACGGTATTATCAACCGATTAACCTTCTTGACAATCGTCAATAGCCATCCACCATAGTCTTTATAAAACAGCCCTGAGATGACAAAATATAGCGGCATACGTATAAGTCGGCTCACATTGGGTATCTCGTCGGCAAACGCGCTGCAATGCCACGCAATCACCAACAGTATGCACACCCCCTTTGCCAAATCTACAAATTCGATACGAGGCTTGTCTCCGACAGTCGGCTGCGGATGTAGAAACGTATCCTTAATATAGTTCTTAAAAAACAGGAGCATCTTGCAAGATTGTAACCCAACCGGGCTACATGCCACAAAGTTAGTGATAGCAATTCAAAATTTCACAAAAATTTGGAACGTTGTTCGGCGAAAATGGCTAAATTTGTCAGTATGAAGCCAATCATAAGATTTCTACCACGGATTATCTCCGCGATTACCATATACGCCATCATCTTCGCCTCATCAACAGCCGCCTCGGCAGCGCAATCGTCGCCGGTTGCCACTCCGCTGTCGGCCACGGCTCCGCTTGGCCTCGACAATCGCAACATCGCCCTTTGGCAAAGCCACGGCCTCTACTACAACGACGAGAAAGACGCTTGGCTTTGGCAGCGTGCCCACCTGCTGCAAACCATCGAAGACCTCTACTCGGCAAGCTACGTCATCGACCTGCTGGCGCCAATGCTCGAAAATGCCGGAGCCTACGTCATGCTCCCCAGAGAACGCGACCTCAACGCCGAAGAGGTAATCGTCGACGCCTCGTCGCCACTCACCCCGGGCTACCGCGAGCAGCAAGGCACCAACCGCTGGAGCGACGTCGACTCAGTAGGCTTTGTCATGATGACACGTCTGCAAGGCTACGACAACCCCTTCACAGGCTCGGCCCGCACAGTAAAAGCCGTCACACGAGCCTCTGACCAATCGACAGCAAGCTGGAGCGCCGACATACCACGCCAATCCACCTATAGCATCTACATAAGCTATCCACCGGGCGACAATGCCTCGGCAGTCACCTACCGCGTCAACTCGATGCGAGGCACCGAGACATACACCGTCAACCAAACCATGGGCGCCGGCACATGGATACGCCTGGGCGAATTTCCGTTGGCCGCCGGCCGTTCCGATCGGCCGATTGTCGAAGTCAGCAACCTCGTCGGCAAAGCCGATGCCGGCAAGATGGTCGGAGCCGACGCCGTACGCATCGGCGGTGGCATGGGCAACGTCGTCAGAGGCGACAGCGTCAGCGGTCAACCGCGTTGGATGGAGGGCGCACGCTATTGGCTGCAATTTGCCGGTATGCCCCCCGAAGTCTACGCCTCGAGCGAAACCGTCAAAGACTATGCCGACGACTTCCGCAGCCGCCCCAACTGGGTCAACTACCTCGCCGGAGGCTCCCGACGCATCCCCAACGCCAAGGGCCTCAACATCCCCATCGACCTTTCGTTGGCACTTCACACCGACGCCGGCACCACCAACGACTCAACCACCGTCGGCACCCTCGGCATATATTCTACCGACGATGGCAACCTCTTGGGCGACGGACGCCGACGCTCAGCCTGCCGCGAACTTACCGAAGCCGTCGTCACGAGCGTAGTCAACGACCTACGCAAGCTCCACAATCCCAATTGGACCATGCGCAAACTCCGCGACCGCAAGTATGCCGAAGCCCGCATACCGCAAGTGCCCGCCACGCTTATCGAACTGCTCTCCCACCAAAACATCGCCGATATGCGCTATGGCCAAGACCCGCAATTTCGCTTCGACGCCGCCCGTGCCATCTACAAAGGCGTGCTCCGCTACTTAGCCGCAGCCGACCGTCGCAGCTATGTCGTCCAACCGCTCCCCGCAAGCAATTTTGCCATCCATAGCAACGGTTCGGGCTGCTACACCCTCAGTTGGAGCGCCACCGACGACCCCCTCGAGCCAACAGCCACACCGACAACCTACATCATCGAACGCCGCCTCGACGACGGCGCCTTCATCCCCTATCGCACCGTCACAGACACATCTATCGAATACCACGCCGAGCCCAATCGCCTGACGTCGTTTCGCATCATCGCCGCCAACGACGGTGGCCGAGCCTTCCCCTCCGAAGTGCTCGCCCTCTGCTACAAACCGGGGCGCAATCCCGAAGTGCTTATCGTCAACGGCTTCACCCGCGTCGGCGCCCCACAATGGTTTGACGACGACGGCCAAGCCGGCTTCCTCAACGAAGTAGATTATGGCGTGCCCTACGTGCGCAACATCGCCTACAGCGGCCAACAATACAATTTCGACCGCTCAAGCAAATGGGTCGACGACGTAGTAGACCCCGGCTTCGGAGCCAGCCACAGCGACTACGACGGCACCCCCATCGCCGGCAACACCTTCGACTTCGTCGCCGTCCACGGCAAAGCCATCGCCAACGCCGGATTCTCATTTTGCTCCTCAAGCTTGAGCGCCTACTGCAACGACTCGATAGCCACCCAACCAATCGTCGACCTCATACTTGGCAAACAGATGCAAACCGCCGCTGCCACCGACACAGACGAAGGCCGTTTCAAAACATTCCCCGCAGCCCTGCAACAGCGGCTCACCGACCATATCAACCGCCACGGCAATCTCTTTATCAGCGGAGCCTATGTAGCCTCCGACCTGCTTTCAAACCCCTACTCCAACGATTCCATAGCCGAAATTGACGCCCGCTTCGCCAACGACGTGCTCGGCATCGACATCGAGAGCGCCTTTGCCACCTCAACCGGCAACGTAAGGATTCACCCATTCTGGGCCAACGAATTTGGCAGCTGCCAAATAGCCTTTGCCGACCGCCCCAACAGCGACACCTACGTCGTAGAGTCGCCCGACGCCATATCCTCGTCGGGCCGTGGCAAAGCCATCACCATAATGGAATATGCCGAATCGGGCAAGAGCGCCGCCATTGGCTGGTATGACGACAAAAACGCCGTCATCGTAGCCGGATTTCCATTCGAAGCCATCTCTTGCCAAGCCGCGCGCAACCGCCTGATGAGCATCGTCATGCAGTTTATCACCACCATCAAACAGCCCTATGCCGGAGATGGCGCCAGCACCATCAAATGGCATCGCACCAACCCCTCTCTACCTCTAAAAGACTCCATCCAACCCGATATATGAACAATCTCAACATCATACTGCCCGCCTCCGACAGCGTCGCCTCTACCATCGCCACGCTGCGCCAAAGCCACCACGGCCTCCACATCATCGTCGTAGGCCGTCCTACCGCCGACATCGCCGACATCGACATAGTCGACGACCTCCCCATCGGCGACAGCCGCCTTTGGCAACAAATCGCCCCACTACTGGGCGAAGCCAAGCTCACCCTGCTGTTCACCGCATCGACAGCCCTGCGCCCCGGCTACAACATGCTCAACCGCATGGTTGCAATCGCCGACGACACCACTGCTCCAATCGTCTTTAGCGACTACCGCGCCGTCGCCCCCGACTCGACTGTCACCCCAACGCCCGTCATCGACTACCATATCGGTTCGATTCGCGACGACTTCAACTTCGGCCCGGCGCTGATGATTCGCACCGACCTGCTCAGCAAAGCAATCGCCGAAGCTCCCGGCAACTACCGTCACGCCGCGCTCTACGACCTGCGCCTACGCCTATCCGAGCAAGGCCAACTATTCCATATCCGCGAAACCCTCTACGACAGCGTCGACACCGACACTCGTCGCAGCGGCGAAAAACAATTCGACTACGTCGACCCGCGCAACCGCGACCGCCAAATCGAAATGGAACGCGCAGCCACCGACCATCTGCGACGCATCGGAGCTTACCTCCAACCCTCATTTTCCGAAGCCGACACCTCAGGACAATATCCCGTCGAAGCCTCGGTAATAATCCCCGTGCGCAACCGCGTGCGCACCATCGCCGACGCTGTGGCAAGCGCCACCGCCCAAATAGCCGACTTCAGCTACAACGTCATCGTCATCGACAATCACAGCACCGACGGCACCTCCGACATACTCCAACGCCTCGCTGCCGAAAACCCCAAACTCATCCACATCATCCCCGAGCGCTCCGACTTGGGCATCGGCGGCTGCTGGGACTACGGCATCAACGACTCTCGCTGCGGACGCTACGCCATACAGCTCGACAGCGACGACCTCTATAGCTCAACCGACACCCTCCAACGCATCGTCGACCTCTTCCACTCCGACCATTGCGCCATGGTCATCGGTTCATATTCGCTTACCGACTTCAACCTCAACCCCATCCCCCCCGGCATCATCGACCACCGCGAATGGACCGACGACAACGGCCGCAACAACGCCTTGCGCATCAACGGCCTCGGCGCTCCTCGAGCCTTCGCCACCACACTGCTGCGTCGCTATGGAGTGCCCAACACCTCCTACGGCGAAGACTACGCCCTTGGTCTCAGATTCTCTCGCCACCACCGCATCGGCCGCATCTACGACGTGCTCTACCTCTGCCGTCGCTGGGAAGGCAACTCCGACGCCGCCCTCGACATAGCCCGTGTCAACGCCAACAATGCCTATAAAGACCAACTGCGAGCCACCGAAATCATAGCTCGCCAACGCCTCAACCTCGACAAAGCATGACCATCGACCAACTCTCACAATCTCAAGTCGACGACTTCTTCAGCCGCCAACTCAGCCAATGGCCCACAGCTGCAGCCCGCTTTAAAGCCCTCAACGACGTAGCCACAAAGCAGCTCTCGGTCGACGGATTTACCTTGCGCGTGCAGTTCAACCCTTCTCGCATCGTCTCATCCGCCGCCAACGTCACTGCCGGCGCCATCGCCGCCCGGCCATGCTTCCTCTGCACCGCCAACCGTCCCGCCGAGCAGCATGGCATCGACCTCGGCGACGCCACCATCTTGGTCAACCCATTCCCTATACTGCCGTTCCATCTCACCATCGTCGGCAACCCCCATGCCCCGCAACTCATCGCCGGGCATGAGTCGCTTATGGCTCGCTTGGCCCTCAAGCTCAACCACTCGGTCGTATTCTACAACGGCCCACGCTGTGGCGCTTCGGCTCCCGACCATTTCCATTTCCAAGCCGTGGGCCTCAACTCCCTGCCGCTAATCGACGCCGTCAACCGCCGTCAACCGTTGCCGTTTGGAGTAATTGCCTTCGACGCCACGGCCGATGAGGCAGCCTCGCGCCTGCAACAAGTGATGAACGCCTTGCCTCGCTCCGAAGGCGACACGGAGTCACCGGTCAACATTCTGGCCTATGCCGTTGGCGACAAAGCCCGTTTTATCGTCATTCCGCGACGACGCCACCGCCCCGATTTCTACGGCAACGGCGACGATCAAATGCTTGTCAGTCCGGCCTCAATCGACCTGGCCGGAGTAATGGTCAACGTGCGCCCCACCGACTTCAATCGCTTCGATGTCGACACCGTCAGCTCCATCTACAGCCAACTTTGTTACCCTCAATCTCAACTACTCGACTATGATTTCTCACTATGACAAAGTGCCGACACTCGCTGTAGGTCTGCTCACCGCGCCCGAGGTCACCATCAATTTCATCTCGGGCTTCAACATATCAGGCAGCGTAAAGTTTACCATCGTCAACGGCGCTGTTTACGCCGACGGCAAGCCCTCGACCGACCGCTTTGACCCTATCGACGATGGCTCGGTCTTTGAGGTAGTCGACGTAATGATTGGCATCGGATTCCACTGGCAACGCCTCGAAAATCAACGATTTACCGGCGCCATCCAACTAAAAATCGACGCCTCGGCCATCGTCGTCATCAACCACGTCCCGGTCGAAACCTATCTCAAAAGCGTCATCTCCTCCGAAATGAGCGCCACCGCCTCTGAATCGCTTCTCAAAGCCCACGCCGTCATCTCGCGTAGTTGGGTGCTCGCTCAAATCAACCGCCAATCATCCTCAACGGCCAAACCTACTGTCACCGACGACGAAATCATTCGGTGGTACGACCGCGAAGACCATCGCCTATTCGACGTCTGCGCCGACGACCACTGCCAACGATACCAAGGCATCACTCGCCAAACAACCCCCACCGTGGCTCGCGCCGTCGATGCCACCTGCGGCGAAGTGCTCACAGCCGACGGCGCTCTCTGCGACGCCCGTTTCTCTAAATGCTGCGGCGGCGCTATGGAACGCTTCAGCAGCTGCTGGGAGCCACGCGACTACAAATACCTCCGAGCCAAAGTCGACGCCTTCGACGCTCCTCTGCCCGACCTCACCGACGAAGCCCAAGCTCGGCAATGGATTTTATCGCGACCCGAAGCTTTCTGCAACACCTCCGACGCCTCGATTCTCAGCCAAGTGCTCAACGGCTACGATCAGGAAACCGCCGATTTCTACCGCTGGAAAGTGACTTACACCGGCGCCCAACTGCGCCAACTCATCCTCTCCAAAGCCGGCCTCGACCTCGGCGACATCGTCGACCTCACACCCCTGAGTCGCGGCTCCTCGGCTCGCATCACCCGTCTGAAAATCGTAGGCCAATTGCGCACCATCGTCGTAGGCAAAGAATTGGAAATACGTCGCTGGCTCTCCCCCACCCACCTCTACAGTTCGGCCTTCGTCGTCGACGCTTCCGGGGAAGCCTCCTCCCGAAGCTTCACTCTCCGCGGCGCCGGATGGGGTCACGGCGTCGGGCTCTGCCAAATCGGAGCCGCCGTAATGGGCGCTCGTGGCTACGACTACCGCCAAATCCTCAACCACTACTATCCACAATCTCAAATAACCAAGCTCTACTAATGCCATCAAAAAATATCCCGTCAAAACAAAATCAGACTGCCGACACCTCGGCTCCGACCAAACGCCGCGCCCATCCCTGGGCCTGGATACCCTCGCTCTATTTCGCCGAAGGTATGCCCAACGCCATCGTCGTTACGACATCCATCTTGATGTATAAAAATCTCGGCGTCTCCAATACCGAAACCGCCTTTTTCACCTCGCTGGTTTATCTGGCTTGGGTCATCAAACCATTGTGGAGCCCCTTTGTCGACATCTTCCATACCAAACGACAATGGATCGTCGCCACACAACTGATGCTGGCTATCGCCTTTGGCGCCATCGCCCTGCTGCTCAACACTCCGATATTTTTTGTCGGCACGATTGTGATGTTTTTCCTCATGGCCTTCGTCTCGGCCACCCACGACATCGCTGCCGACGGTTTCTATATGCTCGGCCTCACCTCGCGACAACAATCCTATTTCGTCGGCATCCGCAATATCGCCTACAAGCTTGCCACCATCGTAGCCATGGCCGGCGGCACGGCCCTCTCGGGCGTACTTATCAACGTCGGCTTCTCCTCAGCCATGTCGTGGACCATCGTCATGGCTATCATCGGCTGCCTCTTCCTGGCCTTCGCCGCCTACCACCGCTTCATACTGCCACGCCCCGCCGACGACCATAGCAACGACAACCACTCTGCTGCCAACGTCTGGAACGAATTTGGCGACACCTTCAAAACCTTCTTCCAAAAAAAAGGCATCCTTATCGCCCTGCTCTTCATGATGCTATATCGCTTGCCCGAGTCGCTCCTCACCAAAATGATTACCCCATTTTTGGTCGACCCCGTCGACCAAGGCGGCTTAGGATTGACCAACGAGGCTGTCGGCATCATCTATGGCTTGGTCGGCACTATCGGTCTGCTCGGCGGTGGCCTGCTCGGCGGTTTCCTCATATCGCGCGGCGGCCTCAAGCGCTGGATTCAACCTATGGCCTGGAGCATGTCGCTCACCTGCCTCACATTCCTGCTGCTTAGCCATACCCACAACCCCTCGCTGCTCATTGTCAACGCCTGCGTCTTCATCGAGCAATTTGGCTATGGATTTGGCTTCTCAGCCTATATGCTCTATCTCATCTACTTCGCACGCGGGCACTACGCCACCGCCCACTACGCCATCTCTACCGGATTCATGGCCCTCGGACTGATGCTCCCCGGCATGGCTGCCGGCTGGCTCCAAGAACTGCTCGGCTACCAAAACTTCTTCCTCGCAACAATTGCTTGCTGCGTCACTACCATCTACGTAGCTATGATCGTCAAAATCGACCCCCAATTCGGCAAAAAATAACCAACCCTCTCCCAATGAAACTCCGCCCGCTTTTCGTAGCCCTACTGCTCCTACCCATCGTCATGCAAGCTCGCGTCCGCACCGGCATCGAAGTGCTCCGCAACAACAATTTCGACCTCCTCCAAGGCAAACGCGTAGGCCTCATCACCAACCCCACCGGCGTCGACGCCGACCTCAACGCTACCGTCGACATCCTCAACCAAGCCCCCGGCGTTAGCCTCGTCGCTCTGTTCGCGCCCGAGCATGGCATACGTGGCGACATCCTCGCCGGAGCCAAAGTAGCCTCCGCCAAAGATGCTGCCACCGGCCTCCAAGTCTATTCTATCTACGGCGCTACCAAAAAGCCCACCCGCGCCATGCTCGCCGACATCGACGTACTCGTCTACGACATCCAAGACAACGGCTGCCGCTCCTACACATTCATATCAACCATGGGCTTGGCTATGGAAGCCGCTGCCGATGCCGGCGTCGCCTTCATGGTGCTCGACCGACCCAATCCCCTCGGCGGCAACCGCGTCGAAGGCGCCTCCACCCGGCCCGACTGCATCTCATTCGTCAGCCGCTACCCCATCCCCTACCTCTATGGCTTAACCCCGGGCGAACTCGCTCAATACCTCAAAGGCCAGCACCTTATCGCCGGCGCCGACTCCCTGCAACTCACCGTCGTCGCCATGCAAGGCTGGCAACGCACCATGACATTCGACCAAACCGGCCTCCCATGGGTGCTCCCATCGCCACACATCCCATCAGCAGAAACCTGCCTCTACTACCCCGCCTCCGGCATCCTCGGCGAACTCGATTTCATCTCTATCGGCGTTGGTTACACCCTCCCGTTTCAAACCTTCGCCGCCCCATGGATTGATGCCGACCGCCTGTGTCAAGAACTCAACAACTACAACATCCCCGGCATCAAATTTCGCCCCATCCACTACAAACCATTCTACGGCAAATTTAAAGGCGAAAACATCCATGGCGTCGAAATGCACGTCACCGACAACGCCTCAGCGCAACTCACCACAGTGCAATTCTACGTCATCGAAGCGCTCCATCGGCTCTACCCCGACCGCAACCCGCTGCGAGCCACCGACACCAACGCCTCCCAACTCAAAATGTTCGACAACGTAGTCGGCAACCGAGCCATACGCACAACCCTTTCACAGCGCTTCCGCGTCGACGACATCCTCCCCCT
>CAZBBL010000069.1:0-10262 GCA_964490275.1 uncultured Barnesiella sp. | reverse complement strand
GCACCCACGTTGTAGGGGCGAAATTCATTTCGCCCGCTCCCCTCAACCGCCTCATTCTCTGGGAGTTCCGCGCTATCACCGACCCGGTTATACGTCTTATACGACCTATACGTCTTATGTGACCTATCCCCCTCATTCACCTCCATTTGTGCCGTTCACGCTCCACTCATGCGAAATAAATCACGTCCCTACATCCATGATGATTTTCGTAGCCGCGAGCGTCTCCTCGGTAGTCGACATATATACCATTCTATCCCAAAATTCAGGCTATTTATATTTTTGTAACTGAAAAAAGTTTTCGATAGTGAGGCCAATTTTGCAATAAAAGAAGTAACTTTGCAGAAAAATACGGCATCTGATGTCTACCAATACACAAAAGCCTTATCGCCTTGGCGTCGCACTAAGCGGTGGTGGTGCCAGAGGATTCGCCCATGTTGGTGCGTTGAAAGCTATTGAGGAGGCAGGGCTGAAACCCGACGTCATTGCGGGGGTCAGCGCCGGCTCGGTTGTCGCTATTTTATATGCAGCCGGAGTGCCGCTCGACAATATTGTGAAACTGTTTGCCAACTTGAAGTTTAGAGATTTCTGTGAACTTAACGTCAGAGGCGGCGGTTTCTTTAAATTTGACAAATTTCGCGCTCATATACGTCGGGCCATCGGCGATAAATATCGACGGTTGGAAGATTTAAACATCCCGGTGTATATCGGTACGACCGATTTCGATAATGGCGTGCCTGTAGCGTTTAATGAAGGCCCGATATTTGATATAATGGCAGCTTCGTGTAGTATACCAATCGTTTTCCATCCCGTAGTAATTGATGGGGTGAGATATGTCGATGGGGGAGTGCTGCGCAATATGCCGTCGTGGATTATCCGCGATAATTGCGACAAGCTCATCGGAGTAAATTGTAGTCCGCTCGACAACCGTCGCACAAAAAATTCGATATTTGAGATAGGCTTGCGCACATACAACCTTATGGCCAAGTCAAACCAAGCCGCCGACATGGCCATCTGCGATTTAGCTGTCTCAATACCCGAAATTGCTTCATATAAGGTGTTCAACCTTAAACAAATAAACCAAGTCTATATCCGCGGTTATGCCGCTACAAAGAAGTTGCTCAGCGAGTGGCTTCCGGCCCAAACCCAATCTAACGTATCACTGCAATGAAAGAGAAACCTATCATCTATCAATTAATGCCGCGCTTGTTTGCGAACATGAACGCAAGCTGCGTGCCCAACGGCACGATTGAGCAAAACGGCAGCGGAAAGATGAACGACATCACCCGTACGGTGTTGCGTAGCATCAAAGGCCTCGGCGTCACCCACGTATGGTACACCGGCGTTATTGAGCACGCCCACGATGTAGACTATACCGCTTATGGCATTGTTCGCGATAATCCCCATGTCATCAAAGGCAAAGCCGGTTCGCCCTACGCCATCTCAGACTATTATGATATCGACCCCGATATCGCTGTCGATGTAAACAATCGCATCGGCGAGTTTGAAAAACTGGTGGAGCGCACACATAAGGCCGGACTGAAAGTGATTATAGATTTTGTGCCAAATCATGTGGCTCGCTGCTATCACTCCGATGCAAAACCCGCCGGAATTGAAGACTTTGGCGTCAGCGACGATTGCCAAATGTTTTTCTCACCAAACAACAACTTCTATTATATCACACGCCAACAATTTGCCCCGTCAATCGACCTCGGCCATGGCGACGATGCCTACGTAGAGTTCCCGGCCAAGGCCTCGGGCAACGATTGCTTTACGGCATTCCCCGGCGTAAACGATTGGTATGAAACCGTAAAACTCAACTATGGCGTAGACTATGGCAACGGTACTCACCATTTCAACCCCATACCATCTACTTGGTTTAAGATGCTCCACATCTTGCGCTATTGGGCGTCGAAGGGCGTTGACGGTTTCCGTTGCGACATGGCTCATATGGTGCCTATCGAATTTTGGCGCTGGGCTATAGCCAACGTAAAAGAACGCTATCCCGATATCGTTTTCATCGCCGAAATATACGACGTCAATCTCTATCGCGACTTTATCAATGTAGGCGGCTTCGACTATCTATATGATAAAGTCAACCTCTACGATTCGCTTCGCGCCGTACAATGCTCAAACCACTCGGCTGCTACACTTACTTCTTGCTGGCAAACCGTAGAGGGCATTGCCGACCATATGCTCAACTTCCTTGAGAACCACGATGAACAGCGTTTCGCTTCGCCACAATATGCCGGTGATGCCACGGCTGTAATACCCTCATTGGTAGTCAGCTCGATGTTTAATACCGGCCCATTCATGCTCTACATGGGTCAGGAACTCGGCGAACGAGGCGATGACCAAGAAGGTTTCAGCGGACGCGATGGCCGCACTACCATTTTCGACTTCTGGTCGTTGGCAACATTGCGCCGTTGGCTCAATTGCGGCAAGTGCGACTCCGCATTGCTCACCCCCAATGAGCGTTGGCTCAGAGAAACCTATCAACGTATCTTGCGCATTTGCAACACCGAAAAAGCTATCAGCAACGGTCGCTTCTTCGATGTAATGTATGTCAACTACAACAATCATGGCGTGAATCCACATCGCCAATATATCTTCTTGCGCAGCTATGCCGACACCACGCTTCTCATAGCCGCCAACTTCGACAATACCTCGTCGTCTATGTCAATCAACATACCGCGCGATGCCTTCGACATGCTCAACATCCCTGAAGGAGAGAGCGAGATGCTCGATTTGATGACAGACCAACGCGAAACGAAGATGCTCTGCAGCGAAGAGCCTTTCACTACCTTTGTGCCTCGATACAACGCCGTCATTTGGAAAATCGATCACACGAAGGTGAAACCTCGTGAGCAAGTGTTGGCTCAAAAAACAATTTCTAAATCTGTAAAGGATAAAAACTAAATATTAAATATTTAATTAACTGAATATCAAACAATGAACTCAGGTTTACCCCCATTCAAGGTTTTCGCCGGTACGCAATCGCGCTACATGGCCGAGGAAATTTGTAAAGAACTCGGTGTTGAACTCGGAAAGATGAATGTTCAACGTTTCGCTGATGGCGAATTTGAAGTATGTTTTGAGGAATCAATCCGTGGCCACGAAGTTTATCTCGTGCAATCGACCTTCCCCAACTGCGACAATCTGATGGAACTTTTGTTGATGATTGATGCCGCCAAGAGAGCTTCGGCTAAATCTACTATCGCCGTGCTCCCTTATTTTGGCTGGGCTCGTCAAGACCGCAAAGACAAACCACGCGTTTCAATCGCTGCCAAGTTGGTAGCCAACTTGTTGAGCGCTGCCGGTGTTGACCGCGTTATCACCATGGACCTCCATGCCGACCAAATCCAAGGCTTCTTTGATGTCCCCGTTGACCACCTCTACGCTTCGTCGGTGTTCATCCCCTACATCCAATCGCTCAATCTCGAAGATATGGTGATTGCTACTCCCGATGTCGGCGGTGCAAAACGTGCCAACAACTACGCCAAATACTTGAACGTGCCTTTGGTGCTCTGCCACAAACAGCGTGCTAAAGCCAACGTTGTCGCTACAATGACCGTTATCGGCGATGTCAAAGACAAAAACGTCATCCTCGTCGACGATATGGTCGACACTGCCGGCACTATCACTAAAGCAGCCGACCTGATGCTCTCTGAAGGCGCCAAAACCGTTAGAGCTTTGGCTTCTCATGCTATCATGAGCGACCCCGCCACCGAACGCGTTGAAAACTGCGGCTTGACAGAAATGATTTTCACCAACTCTATCCCCTACAAGAAAGAGTGTAAGAAAGTCACCGTGTTGAGCGTAGCTCGTATGTTTGCCGACACTATCCGTCGCGTTCACGAAAACGAATCTATCTCATCTCAATATCTTATTAAATAAGATTACTGAATCGTCACATTACTGATGAGTCACTCGCCTCGACGCGAGTGGCTCATTTAGTTTTATATTGCAAGTAAATCTTGTGCAGCTCCGGCGCTATCATACGACTGAAGATTTGAGCTCCACTGTCGTTTAGATGCCAACGGTCTTTAAATAGGGGAGTGTTGTGAAGAAAGTTTGAATCTGTTAGATGATATACAAAGGGTATCCTATTGGCTTTGCATAGTCGACGTATCGGTTCATATTCGTTCCCGGGGTCGACATTGTAGGCCGGAGAAACGCTAAATATTAGAGCAACGCCGTTTTGTTTACAGCGATTGATGATTGTTTGCAAACAATATATCTTGATGCTGTCAGCATCATAATGAGGATATACATGTAGCGAGGTGTCTTTGATTTGGCCCTGCAGTGGCTCGTAACCATCGTAGTCGGGATTGGCTATACCACCATTTCTGTAACTTATTAAGATTGGTAGTTGTGCATTGTATTGATAAGCCTTGCTCATCATTTTATATCGCTCTCGTGGATTTACTATCCAAAAGATTGAGTCGGCAGCAGCGCTTTTCCCATAGTCGGGGCGTCGTTCTCCGAGAAATTGGGTGTTATCTGATTGCTTTGTATAGTCAAAAACGGGGTGTATATCGTAGATGATTACTTTGGGCTTATATTTCTCGAGCAGCTCAATGATTCTCATGCAGTGTAGTATGCTGCCTTCGCCATCCTTACCTGCATTGAACGCTGTCATGTTAAACTCTTCTTCGAAAATTTTGGGCACATAGTGGTGATTGGCTCGAGATGAACCATATATCATCAAATCGTAATATTTCTCTTGCTTGAGAGAACCATCGCGATTGTGGGTGTAGCAATAATCAAATATCAATCCAATTGCATAATCAATGGCTATTAGCAGTATTGCCATTACTGCAACTTTTATAATAAACTTTTTCATATCAGAAGTTTACGTAGATAAATTGTGATGCGTCAAGTGTCCCGAAAAGCAGTATCGAGAATACTACGGCGATATAAGCTGCCCAGCGTATGGCTATATATCGATTGTGAACCATTGGAAGTGGACGCGGAATAAACTCTTCCCATACCTCTTTGACAAGTAAAAACGCGACCATCAATAGTGTTATTTTATAGCATTCAATAGTCTCGCCCGGAACCCATGAGAATATGCGGCTAATGACAAGCCAAGCATCGCTAATAGTCGGCATACGGAAAAATATCCACGCAAAATTCACGATGGCAAACGTGAGTAATATCTTTGGTATTCGTAGCCAAAGTCGTTCAACGTGCTTGTTGAGATTGAAAAATTTCTCAACGCTTTGTGCTACACCGTGGATACCTCCCCATACAATAAATGTCCAATTGGCTCCATGCCAAAGTCCGCTGATTAGAAATGTAATCAGTATGTTGACGTGTGTCCGTAGTTTTCCACGCCGATTACCTCCAAGCGGAATATATACGTAGTCGCGAAGCCAACGCGAAAGAGAGATATGCCATCGGCGCCAAAATTCGGTGATACTTTCCGAAAAATATGGGCGGTGGAAGTTGTTGATGAGTTGAAATCCGAATATGCGTCCGACTCCAACCGCCATCATAGAGTATCCCGCAAAATCAGCATAAATTTGAATTGTGTAAGCTACGGATGCCGCTAAATGGACTGCGCCCGAAACAAAAGCAATATTTTCATCGACTGTATTGACAAAGATGGCTAAGCGGTCGGCAATCACGGCTTTTAAAAAGTAGCCCCATAGCAGCGCTTTGAGCCCCGATGAAATAATCTGAGGGTCGATAGTCCGCACTTTCTTTATTTGCGGGAGTAGCTCTGATGCTTTGCTAATCGGCCCTGATACAATTTGCGGAAAGAATGAGACGAATAGCATATAGTCGAGGAAGTTGTGCTCGGCTGCAAATTTGCCTTTGTAAACGTCGAAAAGGTATCCGAGAGCCTGAAATGTGAAAAATGAAATGCCGATGGGTATCATCAGCGAAAACTCAGGCTGTGAGGTCTCAATGCCAACATCGTTGAGCAATGAACAGAAGTTTTCTAAAATAAAACGGCTGTATTTGAAGAATATCAATGGAGAGAGCGTCAGCAGATAGCCAACAACAAAAATCCATTTTCTTCGGCGTTTGGCGAATTGCAATGCTGCGAGGTAGCTAAACAGCGTTACCCCAAGCAACACTAATGCAAACGCAGGACTAAAGTTGCAATATAGAGCGTAGGAGGTGATTAAGAGTAATAAATTGGAATATTTTACCCCCCCCTATTATAAATTGTTATTCTAAGCAGCATCGCAGCTGATAGAAAGACCAAAAAGTCAAATGAATTAAACAGCATTTAGCCTTGATTGTAAGTGAGAAAATGACAAATGATTGTGCTTGAGTCCACAAATTTAGACATTTTAACTCATCTATGCAAATCAGAAATCAATGGTGAGGCGGACGTTGAATTGGCGACGTGTCAGATAGTTTGGCACGGCATATTGGATGCTGTTGACGTCGGTGACCCAATAGTAGGAGCTGACATTGGAGATGTCGAGCAAATTAAATACATCTACGCCAAGCCAGATAGACTTTATAAATCGGTGAACGCCCGTGCTAATTTGCCCTTCGCTCAATGGCGAGAGCAGAGCATAGCTCAAACCTACATCGACGCGCTTATAGGCCGGGGCTCTGAAGTAGCCCTTGTCGCGTGAGCTATGAGGCGCAGTCGTTGGCAGGCCGTCTGAGAATATTCCGCGCAAGCTGAATTTTAGTTTGGGGAATTTGGGGAAGTAGTCGGTGAAGAAAAGGGCAAAGCTATATCGTTGGTCGGTAGGACGCGGCACGTTTACTCCGTTGAGGTTCTCGTTGGTTTTCATCAACGAGAAGCTGACCCAAGAGTCAGTGCCCGGCACAAATTGGCCGAAGAGCTTCATGTCGAGACCGTATGTGTAGCCACTGGTCTCGTTCTCTCCCGAATATACAATCTTGAGGTTGTCGATTTCGTAAGGTATGAGGCGGTTGAGCTTTTTGTAGTATGCTTCGCCCGACAGTTTGAATGGGCGGTCAAATGCTCTGAATGTATAATCCGAACCAAAAATCAAGTGGATGCTTTGTTGTGACTTGATGTCTTTGTTGAGCTCTACCACTGTGTTGCCTTCGCTATCCTCGACCATTTTGCGATATTCTTTGTAGAATGGCGATTGGTAGTAAAGGCCTGTAGCCAAGCGGAATGTCCAACTGTTGTTGCGCTCGGGAACGAAAGCAACCGATGCACGCGGGCTGAGAAGAAACTCAGAATTGAAGTCCCAGTAAGAAGCACGAATACCGCCGTTTATGGCATAGTAGCCCGACGCGGTGTTGAGCTTGTAGGTGTCTTGAACAAACATCGCAAAACGATTTGACGACATATCTTGGCGAGAGGTCATCGAGTAGATCATTTTGATGTTTTGTCCGTCGGTTGGAAGCGTGTATCCGGCTGAGTCGCGCAATTCATATTCGCGGCTACGCTCGTAGATTGATTCGTGGTTGAAGTTGAGACCGTAAGTGAGGTTGTGGCGGTTGATGCCGGTGTTGCCTTTAAATCCGAGTGAGAATACCGACATTTTCAGACGGTTGCGCGCGTGCTCATGATAGCGACCTACACCGAGTTCGCCGCCTATTGCATTGTCGCTGTTGCCGTTGCCTGTCGTTCCGGCTTGGTCGAGCCAATATTCGCCTGAGATGTCGTATGATACCAGCTCGTTTGTCTGGTATCCCGAAGCAAGCAATGAGAAATTCGAACTGTTTGAATGACGATAGTTGAGGTTTACAGCGCCGAAATAGGTCTCAAAACGGTCTTTTTCGTGGCCGTCGAAGTAAACTTTAAACTGCTTGGCATCGTCGGCAGTGCCGAAGTTGGTGGTGCGGCTTGTAGGCGTAAACTTATAGTTGTTGACGGCGATGTTGCCAAGGAACGATATCTTCCAACGGTCGTTAAACTTATAGTTGAGGTTGGTTTGATAATCGAGAAAGTTGGGGTTGTATTCTCCTTTTGTCTCCATTGAGCTAAGCAGAGAGGAGTTGCGCTTATAGCGGAATCCGTGGAGTTGCGAAAATTTTTTGGAGCTTTGGCCAAATGTGAGGCCTCCGCCCATCAGACTCAATGTGAGTGAGCCTTCGAGCGCTTCAGGCTCGCGATATGTGATATCGAGTACCGACGACATCTTATCGCCATATTCAGCTTCGAAGCCGCCGGTGGAGAATCCGATTGCACCGACCATGTCGGGGTTGATGATACTCAAACCCTCTTGTTGCCCCGAGGATACCAACTGCGGGCGATACACCTCTATGCCGTTGATATATACCGAGTTCTCGTCGTACGTGCCACCTCTTACTGAGTATTGCGATGACATCTCGTTGCTCGAATTGACGCCGGCGAGTGTCGTCAACATAGCTTCGACGCTGCCACCGGTCACATCGGGCGATATGCGCGAGGTCTTGGCGTCGATAGTTTGCATTTGGTTTGTTTGTTTTTTGAAGTCGGTCACTTCTACCTCGACCAAGTCGTGGCTTTGTTGCAACATTTTCACGTTGAGCGTAACATCGTTTTGAGGGTCAATAAGTTTGCGCTTAACCTCTTGGTAGCCAATGCAGGTGAAGATTACGTTGATAGTGTCGCGCTGTGGCACGCTTAGAGAATATGTGCCGTCGAGTCCCGAAGTGGCCCCGAGGGCGGTGCCTCCGATGCGTATGGTTACAAACTCCAATGGCTCGTCGGTTTGGTCGATTATTTTGCCGTGTATTTTCACTTGAGCTGTGGAGCAAAGGCTAACCAAAACCGTTGCTGCGAGCAGTATGTATCTGAAATAATTCATTCTTATGTAGTTGGTGAGTGTCGTCGATGCTGTCTGACACGTTAATAATTCATTAACGATAAAAAGATGATAAAATTATGAACAATTTGTGCCAATTGCCTATTTTTGTATAAAAATTGCCGTTTATGGATAATTGGATAAAACTTTCGCTGCCCCACCTGTCGGGAAGCGAACAAAAATATGTCGCTGACGCTATCCAATCGACTTGGATTGTGCCTCTCGGCCCCTATGTCGATGAGTTTGAACGCCGTTTGGAAGCATACCTCGGATGTGAGAATGTCGTAGCGCTCAGCGCGGGCACTGCTGCCATACATTTGGCCCTTGTCGCTGCCGGAGTGAAGGCCGGCGACGAGGTGATTTGTCAGTCGATGACTTTTGCCGCGAGTGCAAATCCGATAGTATATATCGGAGCCAAACCTATATTTGTTGATAGCGAGCCGCAGTCGTGGAACATAAATCCCGATTTATTGCGCGAAGCGATTATCGACCGCCATCATGTGACCGGACGTTATCCCGCAGCCATCATCGCCGTTGACCTCTATGGTATGCCGATGCAATATGATAGGGTTGTAGCTGTCGCAAATGAGTTTGGTATTCCACTGATTGAGGACGCCGCCGAAGCTATAGGCTCTGAGTATGATGGTCGCAAATGTGGCACAATCGGGCGTTTTGGCGCATTGAGCTTTAATGGGAATAAAATGATTACTACCTCGGGTGGTGGCGCATTGGTTTGCCCCGACAAAGCAACTGCCGATAGAGTGAAATTTCTTGCAACTCAAGCTCGTGAGAATCGTCCGTATTATTATCATGAAACTATTGGCTATAACTATCGCTTGAGCAATGTCAGTGCCGCTATCGGATGTGCCCAGATGGAAGTGCTTGCCGATAGGGTGGCTCGCCGTCGCGCTATCCATGAGCTTTATTCGCAATGCCTTGCCGGATGCGACTCTGTTGAGTTGCAATGCAATCCGGCGGCTCACTCGTCGTCTAATTTCTGGCTGTCGACCTTGCTGCTTGACCCCTCGGTGGGTGTCAATCCCGAGCAGTTGCGCCAAGCACTTGCCGAGCGCAAGATTGAGACGCGACGCCTGTGGCGCCCGATGCATATGCAGCCGGTGTTTGAAGATGCACCCTCATATATCGACGGTACGTCTGAGTCGTTGTTTGACAGAGGCCTTTGCTTGCCAAGCAGTACGACGTTAAGCGATGAGCAAATAAACTATGTCGCAACGCAAATACTCGATTTAATAAAATGAAACTGATTGCATTCGACCTCGACGATACTCTCTACAACGAGCGAGATTTTGTCGCTTCGGGCTACCGTGCTGTGTCGGCCAAGTTGTCGCAGCGCTATGGGCTAAACTACGATGAGATGGTCTACGTGATGACTCATGCTCCGCTCAATCCGTTTGATTCGCTCGAAGAATATCTTACCAATCGCTCGGTGCAACGTGGCTTGTCAATCGTTGAGGATATACCCTGGATGGTGAAAACTTATCGTGAGCATCGCCCTGATATCGC
>CAZBBL010000068.1:0-10265 GCA_964490275.1 uncultured Barnesiella sp. | reverse complement strand
GCCACTCCCATCGATACCGACAACCTTTTATACACAGAGCGGGGCCGACTCGTTGATGAGCCGGCCCCGCCTATCGAGCAGAATTACATTTATTTTATCGGAGTCAAACGGATAGCAAAGCCACCGCCTTGAGCCAAAGATTGACGAAGGCGAGTCTTAGAAGTCACCTTCATTGTAGTGATTGTATAAGCCGTAGGATTGGTCTTATAGTTGGCATCCTTAGCGTCGCCATAGATAGTAGCCATATATTTCTTACCCTTCGGGAGGAAGGAGAAATCGACCACCGCCGTGCGAGCGTTCTCATCTGTGATACCGGCTACATACCAGTCATCTGAGTTCTTATCCAGACGAGCCACAGTGATATAGTCGCCCGGCTCGGCTTCGAGATAGCGAGAGTCGCGCCAGTCGACCGGCACATCCTCTATAAAGCGGAAAGCATCGAGATGCTTTTCATAGTTTTGAGGCAGGTCGCAAGCCATCTGCAAAGGCGAATACATAGTGAGATAGAGAGCCAACTGCTTGCAGAGCGTTGTGCCACCCTCAAACGTACCACCCTTCGACACATGTTTGGGATGAGGCTCAAACAAACCCGGAGTATAGTCCATCGGACCGCCCATCAAACGAAGGAACGGCAACAAACAAGTGTGTTCGGGAGGATTGCCACCCATCGACTCAAACTCGCCACCACGAGCCGATTCCTGAGCAACCCAGTTGGGATAGGTGCGACACAAACCGGTCGGGCGCACAGCCTCGTGGCTGTCGACCATGATACCATAGTCGGCCGCATGGCGTGCAACATAGATATAATGATCAACCATCCATTGCGACGAGTGGTGCTCATTGCGAGGATTGATATTGCCTACATAACCGGTTTTTACCGAATTGTAGCCATGGTCAACCATAAATTGGAAAGCTTGATCGAGTTGGCGCTCATAGTCGGCAGCATTGCCGGCAGTCTCGTGGTGCATAATGATTTTCACACCCTTCGAAGCTGCATAAGCTTGCAAGCTGTCGACATCAAAGTCGGGATAAGATTTCGTAAAGAGGAATTGGCGATTCTTGCGGAATGCAGCCCAGTCTTCCCAGCCTTCGTTCCAGCCTTCGACCAACACACCATCGATATGGTGAGCAGCGGCGAAATCGATATAACGACGCACATTGGCATTGTTAGCGCGATGGCGTCCGCTCGGCGTCAGCTTCGTGTAGTCGGTCACTCCGGGCACGGCGTTGAAATAGTCGCTATAAGCCCACGAACCGCCGTCGCCGAGAAACATCTCCCACCAAACGCCCATAAACTTCTGGGGCTTGATCCACGACGTATCTTCGTAATCGCACGGCTCATTGAGATTGTAGATAAGATTTGACGCAAGTATGTCGCACGCATTGTCAGAGGCAACGATTGTGCGCCAAGGCGTGTTAAACGGCAGCTTCACCCAAGCAGCAACGCCGAGGCGGTCGGGAGTGAGCAGCGTAGTAAACGTGCGCGACGCAGGGTCAGCCGCAAGCGACATACCGGGATAGTTGCGCAGAGCAGCCTCATGGATATTGATGTAGAGCGGCTTATTGCCGTCAGTCTTTATCATCAACGGAGTTTGAGTTGAGAGCTGAGGTATGCGCGAGCCCTCGGTATGGCGATATCCACCGTTGGCAAACGCATCTTCAAGCTTGCTAAACGGCGTTGTGGTGTAGAGATACTCATCCGTATCGTAGTCGCCCGGAGAGCAATAGAGCGTAGGGTCGCCGGGCAATACAAATTGAGTATCCTCTTTCATCACAGTCCAATAGTTAAGACTCGGTTGTTCGGGAAATTCATAGCGAAAGCCCAAGCCATCGTCAAACAGGCGAAAACGCACAGTCATGCGATGCGGCTCTTGGCCTTTGGTGGCGAGGTTGAGCGCCATCTCATTGTAATTGTTACGCACAGTAGCGTATTCGCCCCAAACCGGGGTCCATGAAGTGTCAGACGACGATGTCTCCACCGACTCTACCTCAAATCCGCTATTCATCTTTGCCTCTTGACCTTCCAAGCCCATAAGGCTCGGCAGTACGACGTCGCGTTCGCCCAATTTGAGCGAGTAGACAGGCGTACCCTCTAAAGTCAAATCAACCTCCAGGCAAAGTTTGCCTGAAGGTGATTTTAAGGAATGACCCGCTGCGACAGAAGGCAGCGCGATCATTCCTAAAATGATACAGTTTTTGACTATATTCATATTCTTACATTAAATACTATAGATTGCATATCCATAAGCGGGGAGAGTCACGGCTACCGGCAATTGCTCGGTTGTCGATGTGAGCGAGTTGGTCACGGTTTGACCTGCCATTGAGATAGGAGTCTTGACAGTGACCTCTTTTGAACTGATATTGACGATTGTCAGCACACGGTGGCTACCGATGGCACGAGAGAACATCATAGCGTTGCCCGATTGATATGTCTCGAGCTGGCCACAACGCAAAGCTTGAGTCGACTTGTAGGCCGATGCGAGAGCTTGCAGGCGTGCCACCTTGTCGGCATTGACAGCCTTAGTGCTATAGTCAAAGAATGAAACCGTGCCGGTATAGTCGATAATTTGTGAAGAATAAATCATCGGAGTGCCATCGAGCATCAAAGCAATGACATAGGCAGCCTCAGCTGCTTCTTCAGAGCCATAAAGCGAAGCCAATGTGTTTTCAGCAGCCGTGTCGTGGTTCACACTGTAGCGGATAGCGCTCATGCCCGAAGGAAGAGCATTGATGTCGCTTGTGCTTGCGCTATAGAAATTGCTTGCCGTAATCTTGCCGTTGAAGAGTTTGGTAAGATTCGAAGCAAAGTTCCAACCATAGTTCATGTCGAAACCAACTGTGTTGTATTTTGAGTCGGAAGTCTCGCCGAGCATGATGAGGCCCGATTTCTTTGCTCTCAACGTTGCCACAGCGTCTGTCCAATAGTCGGCGGGGACACCGTCAACGTGGTCAAAACGATAACCGTCGATATCGGCAGCGTCAATCCAGTAGGCCATAGCGTCGGTCATAGCTGCACGCATATCAGCATTGTCGTAGTTGAGTTCGGCTACATCGGTCCAGCCCGAAGGAGCTACGATATTGCCGTTGGCATCTTGTGTATACCATTCGGGGTGAGAAGTAATCCAAGCATTGTCCCAAGCGGTGTGGTTGGCAATCCAGTCGAGAATCACCTTCATACCCTTGTTGTGGGCTGCGGTTACCAAATTGCGGAAATCTTCCAATGTGCCATATTTTGAATTGACAGCCTTGTAGTCTTTTACACAATAGGGCGAACCGATAGCGTTGAGCACACCCGGCTCGTTGATAGGCATCACCCAAAGCACGGTAGCACCGGTTTTGGCGATATCGTCGAGCGAAGCCGTCACGTTGGCCAAGCAATTTGATGTGCCGTAGAAGCGAGGATTAACCTCGTAGATGATGTCGTTTGTTGCCTCGCGCACTGCCACGGGTTCATCGGGATTGGCAGGCATTTCGGCATCGTCCGAGCACCCTGTTAAAAGGGTGCCGGAGATTGCCATCATAGAAAATATCAATGTTTTATAAGCCTTCATCTTCTATAAAGTTTACGTTTTGTAAGAGCGTTTTTCAGCGATTTGTTGCTTACGGTTTGAGCACCCGAAGCTGTCACCTTGATGACATAGTCTTTGTCGAGAGTTACCGACGGGCCGTCAACTTGTGTGCCATCGCCATTGTTGAAAATCAAGTTCTCGGTTTCACCTTGGCCTGAGAAGTTCCAATATTTGTAGGTTACACCGTTGTAAGTGAATTGTCCGTCGGGAGCCTTGCCGGGCCATCCGCCGAAGTATTCTTTGTCGCCCCAAGCATAGAGGTATAGATCGCTCCAGCCGGTAGTGTCCTCCACAAAGATTGCACCATCGTAGATGAGTGAGTCACGCGAAATTTCGGTGCAAGCGGTAGATGTAAACGAGAAGTAGTAGTCGCGGTTAACAACGATTGCCGGACCGTCAAATTGAGTGCCGCCACCGTTGTTGTTGAAGATAAGGTTGATTTCTGACGAAGTCTCCTCAACTTGGAACACTTGGAATTGACGACCGCGAATAGTCACCACGTCTTGGTCAGACGACACCTTGCCGGGCCATCCACCGAAGCTTTCGGCAGCGCCCCAAGCGTAGATAGCGTATGTGTCCCAACCCGAAAGGTTCTCTACATAGATGTTGTATTTTGTAGCAGCAGGCACATCGGGAGTATCACCGGGAACATAAGTGTCGGGATCGATTTCAACCGCCTTGGTAGTCAATTCGAGATAGAGGTCGCGCTCAATAGTGAAGTTGAAGTCTCCGAGTTGTGAACCGCCTCCGTTGTTGTTGAAGATGAGGTTTTCATTCAGGCCGTTGTTAGCTTCGCCAAAGTCGAAGTAGATGTAGTCGACACCGTTGATTGTCTGGTGTCCGGTGGGGAGCATACCGGGCCATCCACCATTGAGGTCGTTGACATCGCCCCACATATACATTGCAATATCGTCCCATCCGGTCTTATTGACAACAAACACAGCATAGCCGTCGTGGGTTACCGAAGCTGAAGCGTCATATTCGCTCACGCCATCGGCTGTCAGCAACAGATAGTAGTCTTGGTTGAGAGTTACGTTGTAGTCGCCCAACTGCGAACCACCGCCATTGTTGTTGAAGATAAGATTGAGGTTGAGGTCTTTGTTATCCTCGCCGGTATCGAAATATTTATATGTTACGCCGTCTTTAACCATCGTACCCGTAACAGGTATACCGGGCCATCCGCCAAAGGCTTCAGCGTCGCCCCAAGCATACATTGCCAGGTCGTCGTAGCCGGTTTGGTCAACAACATAGATTACATATCCATCGTGTTCAATCTCATCGGCATCGGCCGGCGAATTGAAATAGTCAGCCCAACGATATACCGTAAGGTTTGTACGTGTGCCAACCGAAGGATTGTCGTAGCGTACCACCTCTTGATTCAAGACAGTGCGCTCTTCGCCTTGCGAAGCATTGTAGAAATAAAAGCCGTCGGCCAATGTTTTGCCATCGACAAAGTCAGAAGGATTGAGGTAAACGCCCCATTTGACATCATTGCCTTGAGCTTTCTCAAGTTGCCATTCGGGATTCTTGATTGCCTCATCTTTGCCACCATTGAAGTCGCCCACGATATATATCTTATCGTCAACGGCTGTCTGTGTCGGCATTATCACCTCGAAGAGCACTGCGTCGGCGCGTGTCTCAAATTGAGGCAACTCTGAGTCGAAAATTATATCGTCGTCTGAGCATCCGGTCAATGATGCCATCATCGGAAGCCCCAGAAGAAGCGTTGATAAAAATTTGTATTTCATTGCGGTAATCGATTGAGATTAATAATTGGGTACTTGGTACAGACCGGGGTTGACCATCAAGGCCGATTGCGGCAACGGGAACCATTCGTAGCGACGGTCGCGTTTTGCAGGCAGGTCACGATCTGACTCAGATGCACGTCCGAAGAACCACCATTGGCCTTGTGTGAACTTATCGAAGCGGCGCAAGTCGGTACGACGGCGACGGCCTTCGTTGAGGAACTCAAGACCCCATTCGCTCAGCATCCAATCTTCGTCAAATGCTGTCATGCCGGGACCCGGTTGCTCCAGTGCAGATGAATTTGTAAAGTAGCGTTGTCTTACTTGGTTTACGAGCTCTTTTGCTTGCGATGCATTGCCAAGGCGCATACGGCACTCTGCCAATGTATAGTAGACTTCGGCCAGACGGAACTCAACCTCGTCGATGCTTGTCCAATCGATGCCGGTCGACTCAGGCAAAATAGGATATTTAATCAAGCGGATACCCGAGTTGGTCTCGCCCCAACGTGGCGACATCACAGTCTCAAGTGTGCGACCAAGGTTTTGGAATGTGCCGAGTTGATCGACATAGCAAAGTTGTTGGCCTTCGCGGTCGGCATCAGCCTCAACGATTGCGCCGGTTTCATAGTTGGTTTGCGGGCCCATCAAGAACCATCCGTTCCATTTACCGGTAGCAGTGTCATATTTGAAGATACCCTTGCGGCAGTCGCCGTCGGTCATACGATCATAGACCGCACCGAGTTTGTCGCCATAGTCATTGACGAAGCTCTTGGGGCTATCGGTGCCACCAAGTGATTGCACTGTGCCCGAATTGTCTTTCGAAGGAGCAACGATGACGCAGTTCCAACCTGATTGAGGCAGCGAGCAACCTAAAATTTCATTATAGTTGTAGGGCAACATCGGGGTGTTGCGGTTGTTGTTGGTCTTCTTACCGTTTTCTTGCGCAAAAGCAAAGACCACTTCGGGGCACGACTCATTGTTGATTGAGAAAATGTCGCGATAGTCAGAAGCCAACGAATATGTACCATAGTTGCCGGCAAGAATCTCTTCACAAAGCTGAGCACATTCGCTGTAGCGGGGTGTGCCGGTGAAAAGCTCACTATTGAGCAGCAAACGCATCTTCAACATACGGTTGGCAGCTTGATTCAAACGAGTGCGAGCCGAGCCCGAGCCATCTTCCTTCACCATCGCTGCATAGCAGTCGTCGAGTTCGTCAGAAATGAAATCGTAAATCAATTGGCAACCTTCGTTGAAGTCGGGCGAAACCGAACCGGGCACGGTCGACGAAACCGAAGTGTTCAAAGGCAGCGAACCGCCCCAAAGCTCAAAGTTGTTGTAGTAGGCCCAAGCACGCATCGTACGCACCTCGGCAATGTATTGGTCTTTCTTCTCTTGAGTCATATTCAGTGAAGACGGATTAATACCTTCAAGGTCGTTGAGCAATGTATTGCAAAGACCGATTGTTGTCCATGCGCCTTCCCATGCCGAACGAATGATTTTTGACTCAGAATTCCATGTATGTGTCGAAAGCACATACTTCTCGCCTTCGTCATAACCCCATGCACCGCCATTCCATACGCGCCATGAGATTTGGTCAGCCGAAAATTCATTCAAATACCAGAAGTATTCGAGAAACGAAGAGCAAGCGCTGCTGTAGATTGATGCTACTGCACCCTTCACGCTGCTTTCATCTTGATAATAAATCGAGGAGTCAATGCGGTCAAACACTTTCTCGTCCAAGTCGGTACAACCGACTGCTGACAGTGCCAGAAGTCCTCCCGCTAAAGAGCCGAAAATATATTTTTTCATTGTATTGTCTTTTTTAGGATTAACGGAAACGGAGAGTTACACCGAGAGCCAGTTGAGTAGCTGAAGGATATGCGCTGTTGGTGTCAACACCCGGAGTGATACCGGTTTGTGTAACAATCGAAGGATCGTTGCCCGAATAGCCGGTCAGAGTAAACAAGTTCTTAGCCGAGAGATAAACACGCAGGCTGTCTACAATGCGACGACTTTTCAAAGGCACAGTGTAGCCCAATGTTACGTTCTCCAACTTGAAGTAGTCGCCGTTCTCCAAGAAGAATGAAGAAATGACACCACCGCCGGTTGAAATAGCTTTGTCGTCGGTGTAGGCTGTGCGGAGCACGTTGTCCGAACCCGAACCGCTCAAGCCCATACCATATTTACGCATGTTGAAGATTTGGAATCCGAAAGCGCCGTTAAATTGCACGCTCAAATCCCAATTGCGATAGCGCACGGTGTTGTTCCATGTCAAGAAATGGCTGGGAGCACCATTGCCGATATAGCGTTTGTCGTTGGCGTTGGCTGAGCTTGCAGGCACCTTGTCGCCACTGGCATTGTAGACGAGCATATTACCGCTTTCGTCATAGCCTGCATATTCATATCCCCAGAATTGGCCGATTTTGCCACCTTCCTCTACACGGAAGAAGTATTCGCTCGTACCTACACCCGGTTTTTGATACAATTCAAGATAAGAAGCTTTGTAGACATCGCTCGAAAGTTTTGTCAACTTTGTTGTGCCATAAGAGTAGTTGATACCGGTTGTCCAAGTGACAGGCTGATTCACTACAGCGTCGAAGTTGAGCGAAAGCTCGACACCGGTATTCTTTGTCGTACCTACGTTAACCAAAATAGTATTGTAGACATACGGAGGTTGAGGAGCAGTGTAGTTGTAGAGAAGGTCATTCGAACGACGGTCGAAGTATTCGATTGATCCGTTCAAACGATTCCACAACATGAAGTCGACACCAAAGTTGGCGCTCGACGATTTTTCCCAACCAAGGTCGGGGTTGGCATTCGACGACGGTGCGTAACCATTAATCCATTGACCGTCGACATAATACATACCGTTGGTCGTATATGTTGCAATTGATTGATAAGCATCGAAGTCGCTACGACCGGTGACACCATAAGAGAAACGAGGTTTCAAGCTTTGCACCTTGTCGCTATAGCTTGCCATAAACGGTGCGCGAGCCATTTCCCATGCCAATGATACCGAGGGGAAGTAGCCCCACTTGTGGTTGGCACCAAACTTGGTCGAACCCTCATAGCGCAGTGAAGCCGAAGCAATCAGCATTTGACGCCAATTGTAGTTGACACGGCCAAAGAAACCTACCAATGTCGACTCAGATTTACCTGCATACATTGTAGCCTTGCCTTCAGCCAAATAGCCACCGGCACCGATACCGTGCCACAGCGCATTGTCGAATGTGAAATCGGCATTTTGCATATACATCTGTTCCCAGTTGGTACGCTCGTAGGTATAACCGGCCATCAATTTCAAATCGTGGTCACCCTTGGTAAAGAAGTAGTTAGCCAACCATTCTACCGAGTTGACCCACCATTTTTGATATTGTATGCTGGCGCGACCGTTATATGCATTCCAGAACGATTCCGACGAAGTAGTCGGCGTATAGAAATCGCTCTTCAAGTCATTGTAGTTGTAAGAATATTGAACCGAGGTGTTTACCGTGTGGTTCTCATTGCTCCAAATGTTGTATTTAGCCTCTGCCGTACCGAGCAAATATGTGCGGTTGCCTTGGCTTGTATTGGTCAACAAGTTTCCAACAGGGTTGGCAACATTCGTAGGTGATGTGGGCTGGTAGAAACTACCGTCGGTATTATAAACCGGCATAGTCGGGTTCATACCGAGCGCGGTGTCAAACAAGCCGTCGTCGCCCCAATCTTCTTTTACTTTACGGGCGTTGAGGTTAACACTCAATTGTAAGTGTTTGTCTAAAACAAGCTGTTGCACTGCTGCGCGTGCGCCAAATTCTTCACGACCGCTGACGATGTCAAGACCATTGGCCTTCTTGTAGTTGACTGATGCGCTATAATAGCCATTCTCAGTATTACCGTCAATCGACAGATATTGGTTGGTGTCGTAAGAAACATCGCGGGTGATTTCATCATACCAGTCGGTTGAATAACCATAGTCGTTACCACGACGTGCTCTACGCCATTCGTCGGCCGACAACACCTTGGGTGTATCTTTCTTGATACCCATCGAAATGTAGCTGTCGTAAGTCACTACCGGTTTGCCAACGTCGCCTGCACCGCGTTTTGTGGTGATAAGAATCACACCATTCGCACCACGAGTACCGTAGATAGCGGCCGATGCAGCGTCCTTCAATACAGTCATCGACTCGATATCTTGAGGCGCAAGTGTACGAATATCGCCACCGGCTACTCCGTCAATCACAATCAACGGGCTGTTTGAGGCCGACAATGATGTCGCACCACGAACCTGCAAATCCGACGATCCGTTAGGGTTGGCTGCTGCCGTTGTCGACACATTCAAACCTACAACCTTACCGGTCATCATTTCCATAATGTTGTTCATCGCACCTTGTGCAAACTCCGATTTATCGACTTGCACAATCGAGCTCGACAGCTCTTTGCGGCTCAACGAACCATAGCCGACTACCACTACCTCATCGAGGATTTGGCGGTCTTCTTTCATCGTTACATTTATAGTTGTACGACCGGCCACCTTTTCTTCGACCGGTGTGCAACCTATGTAACTAAACATGATGACAGCGTTGTCGCCAACATTGTCAAGATGATAAACACCATCGAAATCAGTGGAAACACCGTTCGACGTTCCTTTGACGATAACAGACGCTCCTACCAAAGGCTCTCCCTGCTCGTCCGAAACCACACCCGACACTTTGTGCTGGGCCTGAGCCGAGAACGAAACAGCAACAAGACCTAAAGCAGTCATCAGAAATCGTGACAAGAGTTTAGTTAAAGTTGTTTTCATTGTTTAAGGTTAATTAAGTTAGCTATCACAAATTTCCTCATTATATATATTAAAAAAAAGAGTCTCAAAACAAAATCTAAATCCAATTAAAACAAAAACAACTGATTATCAATAATATAACCAGTTGCTTAAGATATAAAAATCTAAATATTATCAATAGCTCAACTC
>CAZBBL010000067.1:0-10309 GCA_964490275.1 uncultured Barnesiella sp. | reverse complement strand
TGGCCATTCTTGACCACATTTTTAGAGCCACAGAAAAAGCAAACTTTTTATTCATAGGTTTTGAAATGGCCAAAGTTAATCATTTTCAATGAATTACAACGATTTTATCCTACCATTTTACAATTAAGCCGAAATTTGTTAACGCTGACAAGACGACCATATATCAGAGTCGGGGCTCATCAACAATAGCGATGGGTCCCGTCACTGTTTTTTAGGCTGCCTGAGATTTACAGAGATGCTTACCAAACGCCGAGGCTTTTGGCTTCAGATTTGGTTTGCTTGTAAAGGACATCAATCGACAAAGAGCCGGAGCTATTTGCGAATGAATCTTTGCTACAAAATTCGCTCCAAGCATCGGATTGGTTTAAGATTGCATTGTCGTGTACGGTTTTTATGAATACTAAACGGTCGGCCAAAGGTGCCGTTTTGTAATAGTTGTAGTAGGTATTCATTATTTCATTAGCTTGCTGTAAATCGTCAGATTCAGCTGCGGAGACGAGCTCTTTACAAAAATTTTGGCCATCTTTTTCGGGGTTGCCCGACGGACTATTGCACGCCAATAATAAGAGGCTAAGAGCGGCGCTAAGAACGAGTAATTTACACTTTTCCATACATTAAGATTTATGTGATAACAAAAAGATATTTTCGCAAATATACGACTATTTTTTAGCGTATCAATCCTCTTTTATTCGAGAGGGAGATTGAATGGTCGGGCACCGGTGATGGTGAGTTGCAATAAGAATGGTCGGTTGGCTGCATGGATGTTATCGGATGCGGCGGATGCGGGGATGGTAGTATCATAGTAAAGGCCGGATGCTCGGAAGTATTCGTCGAGTTTGTTGAGAGTAGTGCTGTTGAGACCAAATTGGAGTATGCGGTCGATGTCGTCGAGGAGGAATTCGTCGACTACAGATTGTTTTAATACGGCGATAGGCCATGACAGGGATATAGTGGCCTCTGTTTCGCATTTAAAGGGGGTTATTTCGACGTTGAATTGGTCGACGGATAGTAGAGCTGTGCCTGAGATTGATTGGGCTGACAAGCAACGTGGGGCGACTATTCGGCAATGTGGTTGAGCCATTGTTGAACTATTTTTTTACTTTTGAGCGGCGTTGACCGGCTCGTTGGTGATAGTTCTCGGGGATAAGGCGTGTACGTATCAAGGCCATGCTGTCGATATACATTACTGTCTGTGGCGCGATTTTGAATTTCACGCTGCCAAACACTTTGTCTAACACTTGGGTTGAGTCGGCAATAAATTGCATTTTCACCCATCCATCAGAACCGGTATTTGCTATACGATATTCCATATCGCCGGTTGCATATTCGCCGATGATAGTGGTTTCGATTTCGGGGCGCTGGGAGGTATGTGTAGCGCTGACAATTTTGTATTGCAGTTGGTATGTGTCGCCGGGTTTGCTGTCGTTGCCGGCCGAGACATTGTAGGTCAATACGCGCAGCGGTGTTTTGCCATCCATTCTGAATCGGCTTGCATCAATCCAAAGGTTGACGGAGTCGCCGGCGGCATGGACGCGCGATGGGCCGGCATCGCCTTGAGCCACATCGGATTCGAGTTGAGCAATTACGTCGTCATAAATCTCGAGATAGTCTTCCATGTGATGGCCATAATAAGAGAGAGACGAGTCGACTTGGGCTGATGTGACACCATATTTGGCGTAGACCGACTGTTTGACAATTTTTTTGAGTGAATCGTTGTGATATAGTCCTTGCTGGAAGTTTACGACGGCCTCACCTTTGTGGAAGTCGACCAAGAAGGCTGTCATTTGCTCTTTGTCGAGCACGCCATCTGGACGGTCGCTACAAGAGGTAGCGGCCAAAACTGCGACGGCAGTCAACGCCCCTGCTATTTTATTTAGCTTCATCGTCGGGCTGCTGCAGTTGGCTATTCTCCGCCTTTTTGGGGAAGAGTAGGTTGATTTGTTTTGAATAGAATAAGATGATGGCAATAATTCCGACCGAGATAGCGGCATCGGCTATGTTGAATATCGGTTGGAAAAAGTCGAAATGTTTACCGCCTATTAAAGGTAGCCATTGAGGCCAATCGAAGCTAAACAGATGAAACGACAGCATATCTACCACTCTGCCATTGAGCAACGATGCATATCCACCGCCGTCGGGGAACAGTTGAGCTGTTTCGGGTGGCATTGGATTGTTGAAAGCTACTCCATAAAAAACGCAGTCGATGATATTGCCTAAGGCTCCGGCCAATACCAGAGCCATGCAGACCATGAATCCGCGTTTGATGGCTGTGTTTTTGCGCGACTTGATCATCAAGTGGATGAGTACGCCGACAAAAATGATTCGGAACAGGGTCAAGAAGAGCTTGCTTCCGAATTGCCAGCCGAAGGCCATACCGTTGTTTTCAACAAAAGTGAGGCTGAACCATGGGGTAATTTCTCGGCTTTCGCCCAAATAGAAATCGGTTTTGATCCAAATCTTTACGATTTGGTCAATAGCGATTACGACAAGGGTTATAAGCAGAGCTAATTGCCCCGTGGTCAGTTTTGGAATAAATCGTTTCAGTCTGTTAAGATTCACTTCTTTATCTTTTGGTCAATACTAAGCGTGGCATGAGGCACGGCCCTTAGACGCTCTTTAGGGATAAGCTTGCCGGTTTCGCGACAGATGCCATAGGTTTTGTTTTCAATTCTCACCAAGGCAGCTTGGAGATGTTGAATAAACTTGAGTTGACGCATAGCCAAACGTCCGGCCTCTTCTTTGCTAAGAGTGCTGGCGCCTTCCTCGAGCACCTTGAATGTTGGCGATGTGTCGGAGATATCATTTCCGTCAGAGTTGTTGACGTTACTGCGTAACAAATCGTAGTCTTTCATAGCTTTTTCGAGCTTGTCGAGAATCAATTCCTTGAACTCTTGAAGCTCCTCATCGCTATATCTTGTTTTTTCGCTCATAAAGGTATAGATTTAATGAAGTTTGTGATGTGATGTTAGTTACTTGGAGAGAGCAACGTTTATTTTTATTTCAACGCCGTCGATGTCGAGGAGTTCATCTTCGGCGATATTTTCGATTTGTTTAACTTGGATATCCGTAGCGAGCACTTGACGCATGATATATTCTTTGAATTTATCGAGCGTTTGCGCAATAAGCTCGGATGGCGCGATTGCCACAGTGATGCGGTCGGTAATGTCGTAGTTGCGGCTCTTACGTATGTTTTGGATACGATTGACGAGGTCGCGAGCGATACCCTCTTGACGCAATTCGTCGGTAACCGTAATATCGAGAGCGATAGTAACATTGCCTTCGTTTGCCACCAACCATCCGGGGATATCCTCAGAGATGATTTCGACATCTGCGCCATCGATTGTGACGTCTTGGCCATCGAGTTGGAGCGTGATTGAGCCGTCAAGCTCGAGGCGCAAGATGTCTTTCTGCGACATGTTTGCCACGAGTTGAGCTACAGCCTTCATCTGTTTACCAAATTTCGGGCCGAGTTTTTTGAAATCGGGTTTCACTTTTTTGACCAACACGCCATCTTCGTTGTTGACAAACTTGAGCTCTTTGACGTTGACTTCGGAGAGCAACAGTTCGGCCATCGATTCGATGTCGCGACGTTGGGTCTCATCGACGACAGGAATCATCAATGTGGACAGTGGCTGACGCACTTTAATGTTTACTTTACGGCGTAGCGACAATACCATTGAAGTAATTGTCTGAGCCAACGACATACGTTTTTCGAGGTCGGCATCAATCAAAGATGTGTCGGCTACGGGATAGCGCTGCAGATGGACTGATTGAGGAGCGGTGGACGACAGTCCGGTCAAATCGCGATAAAGCATATCGGAATAGAACGGAGCTACCGGAGCCATCAACAACGACAGTGTCTTCAAGCAAGTATACAGAGTCTGATATGCTGAGAGCTTGTCGGCTGACAAGCCACCACCCCAGAAGCGTTTACGATTGAGGCGCACATACCAGTTGCTTAGGTTGTCGTTGACAAACTCATTGATAGCGCGTGCGGCCTTGGTAGGTTCGTAATCGTCGAGCGATTTTGTAACGGTATCAATAAGAGTGTTCAACAGCGAGATAATCCAGCGGTCGATTTCGGGGCGTTCGGCTACAGGCACTTGTGGTTCGGAGCCGGTAAAGCCATCGACATTGGCATAAAGTGCGAAGAATGAATATGTATTGTAGAGAGTTGAGAAGAGCTTACGCGAGGTCTCAACGACTCCGGCTTCGTCGAATTTGAGGTTATCCCAAGGCGCTGAGTTAGAAATCATATACCATCTGACGGGGTCAGAGCCATATTTTTCGATTGTTTCAAACGGGTTGACCGCATTGCCCAAGCGTTTCGACATCTTATTACCGAATTTGTCGAGCACCAAGCCGTTGGAGATGACTGCTTTGAATGCTTTTTTGTTGAATACCATTGTTGAAATGGCATGGAGGGTGAAGAACCAACCACGAGTTTGGTCGACACCTTCGGCGATAAAGTCGGCGGGGTAAAGAGTGCCATTATCGACAGCTTCGCGATTTTCAAATGGATAGTGAAGCTGAGCATAGGGCATCGAACCTGAATCGAACCATACGTCAATAAGGTCGAGCTCACGATACATGGGTTTACCTGATTCAGAGACAAGAACGATATCGTCGACATACGGACGGTGTAGGTCGATTTTATCATAGTTGGCCTTAGAGTAGTCGCCCGGTACAAAGCCGGCAGCTTTCAACGGGTTTGACTGCATAACGCCGGCAGCAACAGACTTTTCGATTTCGTCGTAGAGCTCGGCGACGCTCGAGATACAACGTTCTTCCATTTCAGCGCCAGATTGGCGTGTGCGCCAAATAGGCAGAGGTGTACCCCAATAACGGCTGCGAGAGAGGTTCCAATCTTGGAGATTTTCGAGCCATTTGCCGAAACGTCCTTGACCGGTAGATGCCGGTTTCCAATTAATCTCATTGTTGAGCTCTATCATGCGGTCTTTGACCGAAGTAGTACGGATAAACCAGCTGTCGAGAGGATAATAAAGAATCGGTTTGTCGGTACGCCAACAGTGGGGATAGTTGTGGACATGTTTCTCGATTTTGAGCACCTTGCCGGCAGCTTTGAGTTCGAGGCTGAGCACGATATTGAGGTCTTCGGCTTTAGCTGCTGCATCTTTGTCGAGGACTCCCCCATTATTGAATTGAGGGTCATATTCGTTTTTGACAAATCGTCCGGCATATTGGCCATAGAGCGACTTATCAACACATTTTTCAATAAACTCATCGGCACACTCTGCCAATTCGTAATATTTACCTGTGAGGTCGACCATCGGGCGAGTTTCGCCGCCCTTATTGATAATAAACAATGAGGGGATACCGGCAGCTTTAGCGACCTTGGCATCGTCGGCACCAAAAGTAGGAGCTATATGCACGATACCCGTACCATCTTCAGTGGTTACATAGTCGCCGGGGATAACGCGGAAAGCGCGCTCTGAAAGTTCGACAAATGTTTCCTTTCCTACGGTGAAGCATTTTTGAGTATTTTGAGCGGCGTATTGACGAATCTCGTCGGGCGTATTTGCATCAACCTTTGCCGAGGGGCTAACCCAAGGCATCAATTGTTTGTAGCATAGACCTACGAGCTGATCGCCGGTAAACTCTGCGACGACACGATAGGGAACGACCTTATCGCCTACGGTAAACGCATCCATGTCGGCCTCGGCGCCTTCGGCTTTGAAGTAGGCATTGACGCGAGCCTTAGCCATAATCAAGCTGATTTTTTCGCCATTATAAGGATTGTATGTATTAAGGCCTACGTATTCGATTTTGGGGCCAACGCACAAAGCTGTGTTAGAAGGCAAAGTCCATGGCGTAGTGGTCCAGGCTGCGATGAAGCATTTGCTCCAAGCATCGAAATTGTCGGGAACAGATTTCAATTCAAACAGCGCTGTAGCAGTAGTGTCTTTGACATCGCGATAGCAACCGGGCTGATTGAGTTCATGAGTGCTCAATCCGGTACCGGCAGCGGGTGAATAGGGTTGGATTGTATAACCTTTGTAGAGCAATCCTTTTTTGTAGAGCTGATTGAGCAGCCACCAAATTGTTTCGATATATTTATTGTCGTAGGTGATATAAGGGTTGTCGGTGTCGACCCAATAACCCATCTTGGCAGTCAGCGACTTCCATTCGTTGGTATATTTCATCACCTCTTGACGGCAAGCGCGATTGTAGTCATCAACCGAAATTTTCTTGCCAATATCTTCTTTTGTGATGCCGAGCGACTTCTCGACGCCCAATTCAACAGGCAGGCCATGAGTATCCCAACCGGCTTTACGGCTGACATGATATCCATTCATAGTCTTATAGCGACATACAATATCTTTTATCGTACGAGCCATGACGTGGTGGATGCCGGGCATACCATTAGCCGATGGCGGGCCTTCGTAAAAGACAAACGAACCGCAGCCTTCGCGTTCCTTCATACTGCGTTCAAACAGTTCGTTTTTCTCCCAATCCTCAAGCATCAGCTTGTTGATGTTTGAGAGATTAAAGTTGCTATATTCGTTGAATTTTTTCATCTTGTGCTATATGCTGTTTAGTTGATGTTTCGTAAATAAATTATTTTTTGATGCCACCTTTGACGCCGCCACCCAACGAGAAGATGTTTTGATCATAGGAGACGGTTTTGTGACCCTGTTCACGCTTACGTTTGATGGCCAACGTAACCAAAGTGTCCATAAGTTTGTCGAACGACAATCCGGTAGCTTCCCAAAGATAGAACGACAATGAGCCTGGGATAGTATTGATTTCGTTGACGTAAATTTCTTCGGTTTCGCGGTCTACAATTACGTCGACACGACTTACGCCATGGCAAGAGAGCACTCTGAAGGTCTCCCCTGCTAAGAATTGTATGCGTTTTGTCTTCTCTTCGGGGAGTTCAGCAGGGATACGTTTTTGAGAAGCCTGCATGCCTTTTGAGCCTTTTGAGCCTCCCATATATTTATCTTCATACGACAAAATCTCGCCGCTCTTAATAGGTTCTTCGAGCACTGAGGTGCGATAGTCGTCACAATCGCCCAATACCGAGCAGTTGATTTCTTGCAGTTGGACAATCATTTTTTCAACAATCAAGCGAGTAGAATATTTCTCAGCTTCTTCGATTTTCTCAATAAGCTGCTTACGGTCGACGGCGCGACCGATACCTACGCTTGAGCCAAGATTGGCGGGTTTAACTATAACGGGGTAGCCCAATGTATTCTCAATTTTTTCGATAAGAGACTCTTTTTGAGCGAACCATTGCTTATCGGTAAACCATACATAGTCGACTACTGGTATGTCGTTGGCTTGGAGTATCATCTTCATGGTGATTTTATCCATACCATTGGCAGAGGCCAACGTGTTACAACCGGCAAACGGTATGCCAATCGACTCGAGGACACCTTCAAAAATACCATCTTCGCCATTTGAGCCATGAAGCACAGGGATGACGACATCTAAATGTGCCAACTCCTCTTTGCCAAACATCGATTTCTTGACACGATATAAGTTGTAATCGCCAAATACCGGACGCATATAAACCTCTTCAGCCTTCTTCAACAATTCAGCTGTGTTGCGATAATTGGCTACATCCATAAGGACATCACCGGTATACCATCGTCCTTGTTTAGATATATATATAGGCGTTACGTCATATTTGTTACGATCGATTGCGTGCATTGCTTGCGATGCCGAAATTACCGAAATCTCATGCTCGGTAGAGCGGCCTCCGAAAAATACTCCGATGTTGGTTTTCATCGTCTGATTAAAATTTATAGAGTTTTTTAATTTTGTATATTCAATTATTTAAATGTGTCAGGCAGGTCGTTTTCGTAGAGCACGGTAGCTCCGGCGACAAGCATTGTCGACAACAGCGATTGGGCTTGAGCAAAAGTGTCAACGCAGTGAATGTTGTCGTCGCTCATTCCACCTTTGAGGATACCGCTTACGATAGCCTCGCGATTGTATTGCCCAACCACGATTGCCACATCGGCCGATACAGCAATGATCTCGCCAAACTTTTGGTTTGCATCAAACTGGCGGTCGCCAAGTTCAATCATACCTGGGGTAACAACGATACGTTTACCCCCTTTCATGCCCGACAATACATCGAGTGCCATTTTAGAACCGGTTGGGTTTGAATTAAACGCATCGTCGATAATCGTAACTCCACCGGGAGTGCGTTTCATATTGAGGCGGTGCTCAACTTGCTCGATTTTTTCGACTGCATATTTAATTTTTTCATCTTCGACGCCCATGTGCAAAGCCACAATAACAGCCGCCATAAGATTTGAGATATTGCATTCGCCTACCAACTTGGTATGCAGGCGTAGCTCATGGCCACGTCCCGAAATGGTAAATGTAGTGCCGGTTTCATCGAGCTCTACGTCGCTGACTGTAAAGTCGGCGCCTTGAGTGTTAGAGATGCCATAGTGGACACATCCGACATTAGAAACAGGTCGAATGGCCGACATTTCAAAGTCGTTGTTGACGACAGCCAATCCGTCGGCCGGCAGAGCATCAACGAGCTCAAACTTTGTTTTTTGAATATTTTCAATCGTCTTGAACGACTCGAGGTGTTGCTCGCCAACGGCAGTTACAATACCGATTGAAGGATTGACAAGGTCGCATATTTCTTTGACGTCGCCAGGCTGCTTAGCGCCCATCTCAACAATAAACACTTCGTTGTAGGGCTTGAGATATTCGCGCACCGTACGTACAACACCCAGGGTAGTATTAAAGCTACCGGGGGTCATCATCACATCAAATTTTTCTGAAAGTATGCGGTTGAGATAGTGCTTTGTGCTGGTCTTGCCATAGCTACCGGTGACACCAATAATCTTCAATTCGGGCATCGATTGAAGAATCGATTTAGCCTCGTTGTAGAAACCGGCATTGATATGTTTTTCAATCGGACGAAGAAGCCAATTTGACAACAGCAATACACCGGGCGATACTATTGCAAGGGCCAAAGCCACTGCAGCCGGAGCCAACCACGATTGGCTTACAATGCCGGCAACGCCGATACATATAGCCGACAAGCCGAGCATCGTAGTGAAGATACGCGATGCACGTTTTGTCATTACCAACGGTTTTTTATATTTTTTGCGAGCGAGTGTAACAATCGTTCCTACTGCTATAATCGCAGCGATAGTTGCAGTGCAATAAAGAGGAAACTTTTTGATTAAAATCAAGAATAAAGCTACACACAATATCAATCTGAAATATTGTGTGCTCTCATTGCTTTGATTAAACCACCGTGTGTAGCGCTCATTACGATAAGAATTAAGCTGCAACATCATCAAATCGCGTTTATATACAACTGCCAAATTGATGATACCGGCCAAAAGCACTACTATGGTAATATACTGATTTACTTGCTCGATTAACATATACTCTCACTAATTTAAAAAACTTTTTAGTACCGCAGCAAAGCCACCCGGGTTATCTAAGAAAGAATAATGGCCACATCCGGCAAAAGCCACAAGGCCTGCATCAGGAATCAATTTTTCCATCTTACGGGCATCTTTAATAGGTGTAGCGGTATCATTCTCGCCCCAGACAAGAAGCGTTGGTGCTGCAATCTGAGGCATAAGCTTACACAAATCCTCGTTGACAACCTTACTCATTACTCTTTTCATGGTTAAGGAAGCTCCGGCATAGTCGCTTGATCCGCGACGCTGACGCAAAGCGTTGATTTTTGCTTCACTGCTTTTGCCATAAAGCAACTTATAAAGCCGCTTCATAGCCTTAAACGAATACACCTTAGTATAATATTTAAGTGTACGACGTGGCTTTACACCGGCTGCATCGACCAATACTACCTTATCGACATCGTTGCGCGAAGCATATACAATAGCTACCCTACCGCCAAACGAATGTCCGATGAGCATAGGATTTTCAATACCTTCTGCGGCGACTAAACCTTCGATAACCTGAGTATAGTCTTCAACGCCCCACACATATTCTGAGATATCCGGCTCGGTTGACTTACCAAATCCGGGGAAATCGACATTGTAAACAGTGTGATTGGGCAAGCACAAGCGTTCGATGCTCTTAACGGTATCATGCGTACAACCCCAGCCATGCATTAAGATGACCGGGCTTCCCATGCCTTCTACCGTATAAAACATCTCTACACCTTTGATTTTCAATATCTTTTCCATCAAGAAATATGCAAAGCGATTAAAACTGCGTAAATGACTGACAAATGTACGCAATTTTTTTCAATCTCCCCAACACAATGAAGAGAATATAACACAAAAAGCGCCGGCTGAGTGTATCAGTCGGCGCTTTGGATAGGGGGCGGTTA
>CAZBBL010000066.1:0-10343 GCA_964490275.1 uncultured Barnesiella sp. | reverse complement strand
CAACGATAGTAGTGTTTTCTTTGTTGACGGTGACTTTGTCGGCAGTGCCAAGCATCTCGAGTGTAGCGCCGTCGAGTTTCATACCTTTTTCTTCAGAGATTACCACACCGCCGGTGAGGATAGCGATATCTTCGAGCATCTCTTTGCGGCGATCGCCAAAGCCGGGGGCTTTAACGGCGCAGATTTTAAGAGAGCCACGCAAGCGGTTGACGACGAGAGTAGCGAGGGCTTCAGAGTCGACATCTTCGGCAATGATAAGCATTGGGCGACCGCTTTGAGCTACGGGTTCGAGGACAGGGAGAAGGTCTTTGAAGTTGGATATTTTTTTATCGTAAAGGAGGATGTAGGGATTTTCCATCTCACATTCCATCTTTTCGGTATTGGTAACGAAGTAGGGAGAGATATAACCGCGGTCGAATTGCATACCTTCGACGACATCGACGGTAGTTTCGGTGCCTTTAGCTTCGTCGACGGTGATAACGCCTTCTTTTTTGACTTTCTTCATAGCCTCAGCGATGAGTTGGCCGATTTTCTCGTCGTTATTGGCAGAGATACGAGCGACGTCTTCGATTTTTTTGAAGTCGTCACCTACTTCTTCGGCTTGAGCTTTTATTTGTTCAACGACAGCAGCGACGGCTTTGTCGATACCACGTTTTACGTCCATAGGATTGGCGCCGGCAGCGACGTTTTTGAGACCGACGTTGATGATAGATTGAGCCAAGACGGTAGCGGTTGTTGTACCATCGCCGGCATCGTCGCCGGTTTTAGAGGCTACTTCTTTTACTAATTGAGCGCCCATGTTTTGGAAGGCGTCTTCGAGCTCGACTTCGCGGGCAACGCTGACACCGTCTTTGGTGATATGAGGAGCACCGAATTTTTTCTCGATGATGACGTTGCGACCTTTGGGGCCGAGGGTTACTTTGACAGCGTCAGCCAAAGCGTCGACGCCTTTTTTGAGTTCTTCGCGAGCTTTGATATCGAATTTTATTTCTTTTGCCATGGTTGTAATAACGTTTTAGGAGTTAAAATAAAGGAGATTGATTATTCGCAGATAGCGAGGATGTCGCTTTGGCGCATGATGAGGTATTTGTTGCCATCGACCTCAACTTCAGTGCCGGCATATTTGCCATAGAGGACGACGTCGCCCGATTTGACTACCATTTGTTCGTCTTTAGTGCCATTGCCGACAGCCAAGACAGTGCCTTTGAGAGGTTTTTCTTTAGCTGAGTCAGGGATGATGATACCCGAAACGGTGACTTCTTCTGCAGGCATAGGGTTGATTAACACTCTATCTGCCAATGGTTTGATATTCATAATCGATATATTTTAGGTTTTTATTATATATACATTTAAAATCTACACTTATAGAAATAGCATATTTCGTGCCAACAAGATAAACGTGACAAGATATGACATTTTGGCAATTTGCGTCAGAAGCAGACTGCCGAAAATGACAACAAAAAAGAGGCACGAATAGTTTCGAGGGTCTCCCCCATCAGAGCACAGTGAAGAGGATTGGAGGGAACGGGCCGTCGACGGTCATGAGTATTCTTGAGGAGTAGGCATACTCGCCTGAATAGAGATGATGGTCGGAATAGGTGGCAACAATTTTAGAGGTATAGGCATAAGGGCCTGAGTAGATATGCTCGCCATCCCAGGTGTAGAGTATTTTTGAAGAATACTCGTAGGCGCCTGAATAGAGGTGTTTGCCATCCCAGGTGTAGAGGATTTTTGAAGAATACTCGTAGGCACCTGAGTAGAGGTGTTTGCCGTCCCAGGTGTAGAGGATTTTTGAAGAGTAGGCGTAGGGGCCCGAATAGAGATGCTTACCGTCCCAACAGTAGAGGACGTTTGAGGAATAGGTGTAGGCGCCTGAATAGATTTTGGTCAAAGCCGAAGCGGTGACAGTGGCGAGCAGCATCGCAAAGATAAACATAAGCTTCTTCATAGCACAGTAGGGAGAGTTTGTGTAGATTTGAGTTTTTCAACGGTGAGGATTGATAGTCGCAAATTTAAACAACTTGTTGCTACAATAAAAGCTTGTCTAAATTATTTTGGCGTATAGGTCATTATTTTTCGGCGAGTTGCAGTTCGGCTCTGATATATGGAGCTGTCGGGGAGTCGGTGGCGGCTACTTGCTCAGGGGTGCCGACGGCTATGATTTGACCGCCGTTTTTGCCACCACCGGGGCCCATGTCGATAACTTGGTCGGCGACTTTGATGACATCGAGATTGTGCTCGATAACAAGGACGGTATTGCCTTTGTCGACAAGGCGTTGGAGCACACTGAGGAGCGTGGCGATGTCTTGAAAATGGAGGCCAGTAGTAGGCTCGTCGAGGATGAAGAGGGTTTTGCCGGTGTCGCGTTTGGCCAACTCGGTAGCGAGTTTTACGCGCTGATTTTCGCCACCTGAGAGAGTTGACGAAGGTTGGCCGAGTTTGATATACCCAAGGCCGATTTCTTGCAATACCTTTATTTTATTTAGGATGGCTGGAATTGCAGAGAAGAAGTCGACGGCCTGATTGATAGTCATATCGAGCACGTCGGCAATAGATTTGCCTTTGAATCGCACTTCGAGGGTTTCGCGGTTGTAGCGTTTGCCACCGCATACTTCGCATGGGACGAGGACGTCGGGGAGGAAGTTCATTTCGATAGTGCGATAGCCATTGCCACTACAAGCTTCGCAGCGGCCACCTTTAATATTAAAGGAGAAGCGGCCGGGTTTGTAACCACGGATGCGAGCTTCGGGAAGGCCGACAAATAGATTGCGAATATCGGTGAATACGCCGGTGTAGGTTGCCGGATTGGAGCGTGGCGAACGGCCCAGGGGCGATTGGTCGACAGTGACAACCTTGTCGATATTTTCGAGGCCGATAATTTGGCGATAAGGCAGAGGCTCTTGCAAAGAGCGATAGAAGTGTTTGCTCAAGATTGGTTGCAATGTAGCGTTGACCAATGAAGATTTGCCGCTACCGCTGACGCCGCTGACGCAAGTGAGAGTGGCGAGGCGGAGTGTCAGGTCGACATCGCGCAGGTTATTGCCCGAGCAACCGAGCAGTTGTAGGGTTTTGCCATTGCCGGGGCGACGCGACGAGGGTACTTCAATTTTGCGACGGCCGTTGAGATAGTCGGCCGTGAGGGTGTTGGTTTTGAGCATATCGGCGGGAGTGCCTTGAAAGACTACTTCGCCGCCAAATCGTCCGGCTTTTGGGCCGATGTCGACGATATAGTCGGCTTCGAGCATCATTTCGCGGTCGTGCTCTACGACGATAATCGAGTTGTTGGCGTCGCGCAGGCGCTGGAGTGAGTGAATCAACCGTAGGTTGTCGCGCTGGTGGAGTCCGATACTGGGTTCGTCGAGGATATAGAGCACGTTGACGAGTTCGGAGCCGAGCTGAGTAGCGAGGCGTATACGCTGACTTTCGCCGCCCGAGAGAGTGGCTGAAGCGCGGTTGAGCGACAGATAGTCGAGGCCTACGTCGACCAAGAACGACAGACGCGACTTGATTTCTTTGAGGATTTCGCGAGCGATGATTTGCTGCGAGGGGCTGAGATATTGCTCGGCGGAGTCGACCCATTGCAAAAGGTCGGCGATGTCCATTCGAGCAAGGTCGGCAATATTTTTGTCACCGATGAAGAAGTGGAGAGCTTCGCGATTGAGGCGGTCGCCGTGGCATTCGGGGCAAACGGCATTGGAAAAGAATTGACCGCTCCATTTCTTAGCAGAGTCGGAGGCTTCGTCGGTAGTTTGCAGTTCGATATACTTGATGATACCCTCGTAGGTGAGGAAATAGTTGGAGGTAGACATCGTCTGAGTCTTGATAGACAGACGTTCGGTGGTGCCGTTGAGGATGTCGCTCATAGCCTCTTCGGGGAGGTCTTTTATTGGGGTGTCGATTGTAGCGCCATATTTCTCGCAGATGGCGGCAATCTGCCAGAAGATGATGCTATTTTTCTTTTTGCCGAGGGCTACAATGCCACCGTCGGCGACTGACAAAGAGTCGTTGGGGATGAGCTTGGCGCGGTCGACGATATTGACCATGCCGAGGCCTTTGCAGCATGGGCAAGCGCCTTGTGGGGAGTTGAACGAGAAGTTGTGGGGAGCAGGTTCACGATAAGAGATGCCGCTGACGGGGTCCATAAGCAGCTGACTGTAGTGGCCGATAGAATCGTCGTCGACATCGAGAATCATCATTTGTTTCTCGCCTTGGCGCAGGGTGTTGCCAACGGAGTCGCGCAAGCGTTGGTCGTCTTTGGCAGCGACTTTGAGTTTGTCGACAACAAGTTCGACCGAGTGGTTTTTGTAGCGGTCGAGCTTCATACCGAGAGATATTTCGCGCATTTCGCCGTCGACGCGGACGTTCATGTAGCCTTTTTTGCGGAGCTGCTCGAAGAGTTCTTTGTAGTGGCCTTTGCGGTTGCGGACAATTGGGGCGAGCAATAAGATGCGCCGACCGTCATACTTTTCGAGAATCATGCTTACGATCTTCTCTTCGGTATATTTCATCATCGGCTGGCCCGAGATATAGCTGCGGGCCTGACCGACGCGAGCATAAAGCAGGCGTAGGTAGTCGTAGATTTCGGTGGTAGTGCCGACGGTGCTTCGTGGGTTGCGGTTGACGGTTTTTTGTTCGATAGCAATGACCGGGCTAAGACCGCCGACATGGTCTACATCGGGGCGTTCGAGGCTGCCGAGCATATTGCGAGCATAGGCAGAGAAGGTTTCGACATAACGGCGCTGTCCCTCGGCAAAGATAGTGTCGAAGGCCAATGAAGATTTGCCGCTACCGCTCAATCCGGTGATGACGGTCAAGGCGTTGTGAGGTATGTCGACGTCGATATTTTTGAGGTTGTGGACGCGACAGCCGATGACGCTAAGCGAGTCGGAGGGTTGACAGATGTCGGAAGCGGAGAGCGTTGGGTTGTCGATTAATGGTGTATCCATTTGCTATAGTAGACGGTTTTGTCGGCAGTTGAGCGATAAAGGGAATCTTTGCGAGGTATTCTTACCTTGTAGGTTTTGCCAGTTTTATTTGGCAGAGATTTGTCGCGAATCCAAAGGTTGGCTTCTTTGAGTTGATAGAATGTGATATCATGCTGTTTGGCCCATGTTGGCCAATCGTCGACAGAGGTCGACACCTCAACTACATCGTAGCTCATAGGTGTGTAGAGTTGGTCGGCGGTGAGATAAATACCATATTCTGACGGGTGCTCCATAATCAGCTTTGCAGCTAGGAGTCGGAACATATATCGCGAGGTTTCATCAACCAGATAGAGGTCCATAGCCGATTGTGCCATTTGTGAGTCGAGCTCTTTGGAGATGCGGCCCGAGCCGGCATTATAGGCAGCGGCGGCCGACTCCCAGTTGCCATATTTTGAACGGGCATCTTTGAGATATTTGCAAGCGGCTTCGGTAGCTTTTTCGAGGTTGTAGCGTTCGTCGACATAGTCGTTGACTTCGAGGCCGTATTGGCGGGCAGTGGAGGGCATAAACTGCCAAAGGCCGGCGGCTTTTGCGCCTGAGTAGGCTCGTTGGTTGAGAGAGCTCTCGATGCAAGCCAGATAGACCAAGTCGACCGGGACGCCGTTGCGTTTGAGTATAGGCACTAATTCGGGGAAAAGGCGGTTGGCTCGCTTTATCATCAAGATAGTGTTGGAGTGAGCGTAGGACATTGCCACCAATTCGCGGTCGAGGCGCTCATACATATCGATGCGGTTGAAGCTATATGTTTGGTCGGCGAATGTGACTTTTGCGGGCACTCTTGGGCTGACTACGGCAGCGACATGCTCGGCGGCACTAATGGAAACCGGCATCATCGAAGCACATATTATCGCTAATGCTAAAAAGCTCTTATTCATTATAGTATTTTAGACTGTGGCCACAACGATGGGTGTGGCAGATTGAGGTTTAATCATTCATCGGAGCTACCGGCAGAGGTCGACGTTGACGACTGCTTATAGTTGATGATGTTGATATCTCCACTGAGATTGTATTTCTTTCCGTCGGAACCACGCGCTTTGATGACGTAGTAGTAGACGCCTGAATTGACGATTTTGCCGCCATAGCGACCGTCCCAACCCTGAGATGGGTCGGTAAGCGTGGCCATTTTTACGCCCCAACGATTGAATATATAACATTCAAAATCGACAATAGATTTGTAGCTGACTTTCCAAATGTCGTTGATGCCATCTTGGTTGCCCGGGGAGAAAGCGTTGGGGCAAAGCAGCTGCGACTCCCCTACTTCGACTGTGAATGTTTCGCTATATGCTTCGCAGTCGCCGCTGTCGTCGGCAGCGACAAAGCGCACGTAGGTGGTGCCGTATTCGTTGAAGGTGTATGTGACTTCGGTTTGATTATATCGCAAGTCGACGACGTCGAAATCTTCTGATTGAGAAAACTGCCATTGGGTAAATTTTGCAGCATCGGTGACTTCGGCTGAGAAAACGATTTCGACCGGAGCTGAGCCGCCGAGTGATGTGACAGTGACGGATTGTTCGTTGTCGTTTTCGCGTTGGGTTTGAGTGGCAGTAGCAGTGACAGCGACAGCTACGGTGTTATACCATGAGCTGACGGCCTGCTGAGGCTTGCCCCAAGCTGACAAGAAACGGTCGCCGGAGAGCGTAAAATTGGTGTCGCAAAGAGGTGCTGTGGTATGAATTGACGACTGCAAATGGTCGACGGTAGTGGTGTAATCGACTTGTTGATATGACGTTTTTGAGGAGTCGTATTCGAGAGTTTTGTAGGAGAGCTGAAGTTCGCGGCTCAACTCGCAACGAACGCCGTTGATAGTGTAGTAGGCAATGGCATCGCCACCAGAGCCTACGATATTGAGTTGTGTAGTGGAGCAGTCGCTTTCTGAGCCGACCTCCATGCCTTGCAAGTCCATCTGATGGTTGGCATAGTTGACTATCCAATAGTAGTGGGGGCGGTCGCCTTCGCGAATGATAAAGCCACAATCGTCGGCCGAGAGCGTATAGCTTGTGAGGGCGCCGCTACGATTTACAGATACGGGCGTAGCGTAGGCGCCACCGAGGTTTGAGAAAGTCTCCCACTCTATCGTTGTTGAGGAGGATGCAGCTCGATAAGAGAGGGTAACTCCGGCAGCATTTTCGATGACGTAGATGCGGTCGAGGCCCGACGACGATTCGGGCGTAATCTCGACGGGCGTCGATGATGAACCCGAGATTTCAATGCCGGAGGCCATGGCCATTGGCGCCGCAACGAGCGACAATATCAAAGCAGCGTATTTCATTGTTTACACATATATTATATAAGTATTCAACGCGGGAAAGGTTTGAAAATTGCCTTTCCCGCGTCAAAAAGACTTCGTTGGATATTAGACCGGCAACCTATGCGAGGTAGCAGCGACGGTCGAATTATCATCTACATCGGGCCGGCAGAGCCGACTCAATGGCTTGGCGCGTTTGCTCCATCACTTCTTGGCGTGCTTGCTCCGTCGCCGGCGATGCTATCGGTCGATGGATAGTAAGAGTGATTTTGCCGGGACGTGGCAAGGTTTTGGTGCGAGGCAGCACGTCAAAAGAGCCGTCGATAGTGATGGGCACCAATGGCAAGTTAAACTCCAAGGCCAATTGATATGCGCCTTTTTTGAAGGGGCGCATTTTGCCGTCCCATGAGCGGGCGCCTTCGGGAAACACCACCAACGACATACCGTCGCGGAGGGTGCGCTCGGCCTGTTCAATGGTGTGGCGCACAGCCGAAGGGCTTGAGCGGTCGACAAAAATATGGCCAACCTTCTCGCAGGTGACACCTACGAGGAAGATTTTGCGGAGACTTTTTTTCATCATCCACTTGAAGTTGTGGCCAAGCCATCCGTAGATTGAAAAGATATCGTAAGCGCCTTGATGATTAGCTACGAATACATACGACGTTTGGCGATTGATATTCTCACGGCCGACGACTTTTACCTTCACCAACGAGAGCCAACAAAAGATGCGAGCCCAAAGCGAGGGGATATAGTAGCCGGCGGTGGCACCTGCGCCAACCGCTACCGACAACATCGTCAGTATGCAGGCCAAAATAGTAGCAACCAGCAACAGTGGCAATGCTATCGGGAAAAAATATATATAATAGATAATCATCATAGGCTATAGAGGCGTTAATCAATAGGCAAACATGGGATAGTCGGCCATCGTAGCGTTGACTTTAGCGCGAACGGCGGCGATGACTTTCTCATCTTCGGGATTGGTCAGCACAGTGTCGATCATTTCAACGATTTCGCCCATCAAGCCCTCTTTGGCGCCACGAGTGGTGATGGCGGCAGTGCCGAGGCGGATACCTGAGGTTTGGAACGGTGAGCGAGAGTCGAACGGCACCATGTTTTTGTTGGCGGTGATGTCGGCTTCGACGAGCACTTTTTCGGCAACTTTACCGGTGAGTTCGGGGAACTTAGTGCGCAGGTCGACCAACATACAGTGGTTGTCTGTGCCGCCTGAGATGATTTTGTAGCCTTTGTCGACGAGGGCTTGAGCCATGACAGCGGCGTTTTTCTTGACTTGAGCTTGGTATTCTTTGTAAGAGGGTTGCAAAGCTTCGCCGAAAGCAACGGCCTTAGCGGCAACGACGTGTTCGAGCGGGCCACCTTGAACGCCGGGGAATACGGCAGAGTCGAGCAGCGACGACATCTTACGGATGACACCTTTGGGAGTGGTTTTGCCCCAAGGATTATCAAAGTCTTTGCCCATCAAGATGATACCGCCACGCGGGCCACGCAGGGTTTTATGAGTTGTCGAAGTGACGATATGAGCATATTTCAAGGGATTGTCGAGCAAACCGGCAGCGATAAGGCCTGCAGGGTGAGCCATATCAATCATCAAGATAGCGCCGATTTCGTCGGCGATTTTACGCATGCGAGCGTAGTCCCATTCGCGAGAGTAGGCGCTGGCACCACCGACAATCAATTTTGGACGTTCGCGGAGGGCAACTTCTTCCATTTGATCGTAGTCGACTAAGCCGGTGTCTTCTTTGACGTTGTATTCCAAAGCATGGAACATCAAGCCTGAGAAGTTGACAGGGCTACCATGAGAGAGGTGACCGCCATGAGCGAGGTTGAGGCCGAGGAATTTGTCGCCGGGTTTCAAAACCGACATGAAGACGGCCATGTTGGCTTGCGCGCCTGAGTGGGGCTGCACGTTGGCGTATTCAGCGCCAAAGATTTGTTTTACGCGGTCGATAGCCAATTGCTCTGACTCGTCGACTACTTGGCAGCCGCCATAGTAGCGGTGGCCGGGATAGCCTTCGGCATACTTGTTGGTAAGGCAAGAGCCCATGGCTTGCATCACTTGGTCGCTGACAAAGTTTTCGGAAGCTATAAGCTCGATACCTTTTTGCTGACGCAAATGTTCGCGGTTGATAATGTCGAAAATAACTGTGTCTCTTTCCATAAAGTTCACGGTTTGAATTAGGGTTATTATTTTTTCTTTTTGACGGTCCATCCAAAGCGACCGATGAAATCGCCCTGACAGAAATATTGTCCATGAGAATAATTAAGCAGCCCGGCAGCCGAGAGATCGAACGCTCCGGTTTGGGGGTCGATATAGCGCTCGTCGGCTACGACGTTGACTACTTCGGCAAGAAACATATCGTGGCTGCCCAACGGCATCACGGTTTTCACGCGACACTCCAGCGACAATGGCGATTCGGCCACCATCGGACAGCTGACGGCATGCCCGGCCATTGGAGTGAGCGATGTTTCTTTCCATTTGTTGAAATCACGACCCGATTTTACGCCACACCAATCTACGGCGCGAGCCATGTCGGCTGTCGTAAGGTTGATGGTAAACTCCATATTGTCGCGTATCATCGGGTAGCTGAAACGCTCGGGTCGCACCGATATATAACACATGGCGGGATTGGTGCACACTGTGCCGGTCCAGCCGATTGTAATCAGATTTGAATCGTCGATTGACGACCCACAGCTGACCAACACCGCCGGAAGCGGATAAATCATAGTGCCCGGTTTCCAATCCTGCTTCATATCAGATAATATCGGCTTTTGCGCCTGTAACGGCGTGACCGCAATAGCAGCAACGAATCGTGCGCGAAGCTTCGTCGACTACGTCGAAACGGGTTTGCATCGGCTCGTTGTTGGTGATACATTTGGGGTTAGCGCAACGTACGATGCCAACGACTGTTTTGGGCAACACTACGGGGCGTTTTTCGACGACTTCGTAGTCGCGAATGATATTAACGACGGCCGTTGGGGCTACGAGAGCGACGCGGTCGAGCGTCTGTTGTGGGAATGTGACGTCGGCGATTTTGATAATACCTTTTGTGCCGAGTTTGTCGCTACGCAGGTTGTTGCCGATAGTGAGTTGCTTA
>CAZBBL010000065.1:0-10545 GCA_964490275.1 uncultured Barnesiella sp. | reverse complement strand
GAAGCAGGCCAGCAAACGCCGCAAGACTCTCGAGCGCGAATTGGAGTGGGTAAGAATGGCTCCAAAGGCTCGCCAAGCCAAGGGTAAAGCGCGTCTCAACTCCTACGACCGCCTGCTCAACGAAGACCAAAAGCAAAAAGAGGAACGTCTCGAGATATTTATCCCCAACGGCCCGCGCCTTGGCAACAAGGTGATTGAAGCCACCGGCCTGTCGAAAGCTTTCGGCAAGAAACAGCTCTTCAACAATCTCAACTTCACGCTGCCTCCCAACGGCATCGTAGGCGTTATCGGCCCCAACGGCGCCGGCAAGACAACTCTGTTTAAGCTCATTATGGGCTTGGAGAAACCCGATGCCGGAACGTTTGATGTCGGCGAAACCGTCAAAATAGCCTATGTCGATCAAACTCACCACGACTTGCTCCCCGAAAAGAGTGTCTATGAGGTAATTTCGCAAGGCGTTGAATCTTTCCGCATGGGTGGTCGCGACGTCAATGCACGTGCCTATCTATCGAAGTTCAACTTTACAGGTGCCGATCAAGAAAAGAAAATCGGAGTGCTCTCGGGCGGTGAGCGCAATCGCCTTCACCTGGCTATGGCTCTCAAGGAGGAGGGTAACGTGTTGCTGCTCGACGAGCCTACCAACGACATCGACGTCAACACCCTTCGCGCTCTCGAGGAAGGTCTCGACGATTTCGCCGGATGTGCAGTAGTCGTCAGCCACGACCGTTGGTTCTTAGACCGTATCTGCACCCACATCCTCTCGTTTGAAGGCGATGGCAATGTCGTCTACTACGAAGGCTCGTATAGCGACTATGAGGAGTATAAACGCCGCCAAAACGACGGCAAAGAGCTGCCTCGCCGTCGCTATCGCAAACTGATGGAATAAGAGCTAACCTACCAAGCGATGGCGACCGCTACATGGTCGACCTCGCATCCCGCTATCGGCGGCGTCAGTTTTTTCACGCTGACCTTGCCTCCGGTGATGTCGGCAAATCGCTCGGTAAGCGCTTCAACAATACGCAACGCCACATTCTCCAACAGCAACGAGGGTGTGGCGTTGACACGTTTTACGATTTCCACGACTTCGGCATAATTGATTGTCGCGTTGAGGTCGTCGGTCTCTGCACCACGCATAAACGGATAGCGTAGCGTGATGTCGTAGCTGAAAGTGTTGCCAACCGTGCGCTCTTGGTCGGCCACACCGTGGCGCCCGTAGAGCTTCAATGCTGATATTTCGATGGTGGTTTCCATGTCGGTGATATAGATGATAGGGGAGTAGTGGTCGCAAATGTAGCAATATTTTGCGGTAGTTGATAGCTAAAATCTTAAATTGCTTACATATTTACCGAAACATTTTGTAAATTTGCGCCTACGGTGACGCCTCTGAGCCGACGGCTCGCTCTGTTGCCCCGATTTTTAGTTTCTACTCTACAACTCAAAGAGATGGATATCATCTTCGATCCCCAAATATCAAACATCATCATACTGCTGCTTGCCGTCAACGCCGTCGCAGCGCTGTTTATATCAATTCTCTATTGCTCTCGCATTCGCCGCGTTACTCGCGACGAAAATCGATTGTACAGCCCCGGCGACTGCCCGCCGCTGTCGGTTGTGGTTTATGATTGCGACTGCTCTGAAGCGCTCGAACGTATGTTGCCAGAGTTGCTGTCGCAAGATTATCCCGCGGGGTTTGAAGTGATTGTCGCTACCGACGGCCGCTCAGAGTCGGCCTCAGACATCGTCACACGTCTATCGCAAGAACATCGCAATATTCGTCTTACATTCGTCCCCGACGAAGCCCATGCCATAAGTCGTAAGAAATTGGCCTTGACGCTTGGCATCAAATCGGCTCGCAATCCCTATGTATTGTTGACCGAGGCCGAGGCTGTAGTGCCGTCGGCCAACTGGCTGACAGCCATGTGCCGCCACTTCTCTGAAGGAGCCGACGTAGTAATCGGCTATGCTCGCCAAGCCGACGAGTCGGGCCGAAACGGTAGTGGCTGCATCGCCTTCGACACCGTCGCTGACGCTGTCACCTATCTGTCGGCAGCTATTGCCGGCAACCCCTATCGCGGCACTGCTTCAAACTTGGCCTTCCGTCGTCAATTGTTCTTCGACAACAAAGGTTTCTCCGACTCCGTCGCATATCATCATGGCGAAGACGATATCTTTGTCAGCGCCATAGCCGACGGCGACAACACCGTCGTAGAACTGTCAGACGAGGCCAACGTCACCGTCGCCTCGCGTGCTTTCAAGGGTAGATATCGTGCCGACAAAAAGAGCCATATCTTCACCGGACGCTTTGTCAGCAAAGCCTCCCGCTATTTCTTCGGAATGGCATCGCTTATGATGTGGGTATGGCTTGCCACAACCATAGCTGTCGGCGTCATGGAGATGCCCAACGCATTGCCGCTAACCATAGCCGTGGTCTTTGGCTTGGCTTGGATAGCTTTGGCCGTCGCTGCTTGGCGAAAGGCTACGCGAGCTCTCGGCGTCAACCTCTCGTTGTGGCGATTGCCACTGCTGATGCTCGTGCGCCCGGCCTTCAACTTTATATATAAGTTGCGCTCGCGTGCCGACAAAGAACGCAATTTCACGTGGAATAAAAAATGTTGACAACTCTCAGCGCTCACTATAGGCGCTGATGATAATTTTTTTTGAAAAATTTTTTACGCAGCGATGTTGCAATTATGCACCCGCTGCGTTTCTTGTATAGAAATGAAAGAAGATTTGCTGACATCAATCTTTCGTCGCAGCCGCTCAAAGCTCAAAGCTACAGCGGGCCGCTACCTCGACGCCGCCGATGTCGACGATGCTCTCCAAGACGCTTTTGTCAAGCTCTGGGGACGCCGCCGTCAACTCGACTCAGAGTCGGCAGCTGAGGGCGTAGCCGTCACGACGGTGAAAAACGTCAGCATCGACGCCCTGCGACGACGCTCAGCCACTCGGTTTGAAGATGTCGACACGTCGCCTCAAGCAGCCTTGACGGCTCAGCCCGACGACGATAGCCGTGAGCGCGACGAGCTATATGCCACGGTCAGCGGCCTCATCGACAGCCGGCTGAGCACGCGCGATAGGCAAATCCTCTATATGCGCGATCGCGATGGATGGGAATTTGATGAGATAGCAAAAGCAATGTCGCTGTCTGAGGCCAATGTCAGAGTCATCATCAGCCGCGCACGCAAAACCATACGACAAATATATAAAGACAATAATAATATATGAAACGCCATAATCAATCGACCCAATCTGCCGACCTCGACCGCGCCGAGTTGCTCAGCCTCATCGACGACTACTTTGAAGGTCGCACATCGCTCGACGACGAAGTTCGCCTCAGAGCGGCTTTGGCTACAACCGACTGTAGCGACGAAGCTGTCGACGAAGCTCGTGCCGTAATGGGAGTCTTCGCCATGTCGCGCAGCCGACGCCCATCGTTGCACCATAGCCATATCCCCGCTATGGTGGCCGCCGCTGTCGTGGCCGTGCTGCTCATCGCAGCCGCAGCTCTAACGATTCCCAACGGCAATCTCGCAGCCGACGATATGCATCTTGCCTATACAGAGCCGTTTGACGTCGCTTCGATTATCGAGTCGGATATGAAATTGATGGGGGAGGCCTCACGCGAAGTGTCGAGCGATATACATAGCGAGCTTGCAGGCTTCGGCGAGCTGTTGGAGGTGTCGGATATGGCGCAAATACCTGTCGATGGCAACGACTCTACCTCAGAGCTACATCACGATATTAATCAATCAACAAATATTATAATCCAATGAAACGAGTATTGACGTTAATGATTTTTGTGGTCAGCCTGGCCATGTCGGCGTCGGCTCAGAAGGGATTGCATATCAACGCTATTTTCGACGGAAGATATGCCGACCTGCCCGAAGCTACCGAAATCATGATTTCGGGCGACCAACTGCGTAGCTACAATCTGACGCTTTACCACTCGCTGACCCTTGTCGACTCACCCAAAGAGGCGGCTCGCATCGAGGCTCTCGTCGCTCGCGACGGCGCCCATGCCCGACAACGCGAGGTGGCTTACCGTGATGGCGGCCTCTATTACGGCTTCTATCAATTGCAGGGCATCAATCCCAATCGCTACCTGTTTTTTCTCAATCAACATCGAGCCAAAGGCAACAAAATCGTAGTCATCTACATCGAAGGCTCTGCCGGCATCGACAAAATTAAAAGTATGCTTAAGTAATCACCTCTTTTTCTCACTCATTACGCAATGAAAACGTCTATTATCGCGGCTCTAACCATGTCGGTAGCGATATCTGCCACAGCCCAAGAGCCATCCGACACCATACAAGTTGTCAACAACGTACATAGCCTTACCGTCACCGAGTCGCCCTCAGGCTCTACTATCACTATCATCGGTCAAGGCTCCGACAACGACTACTACTTCTCTCAAACTACCTCTGTCGACGACCCCAACGCCCCCGAGCAAGAAGATTGGGGCTTGTCGCTCCCATTCCTCCGCAGCGGTAAAACGCCGAGCAAATCAAAAATCGTATGGCTCGACCAACTCTATTTCGGCATCTCTCATCCTCTGTCGGCTCCAGTCGGCGTCGACCAATCAATAGAATGTGGCTTTGGCCAAATTATCGCCGCCGAATATACTCCATGGCGTAAAGGTCCGTCGTTTGCCATCGGCGTAGGTCTCCACTACGAGCAATATTGCCTCCATCATGGATTGATATTTGGCAAAGAAGGCTCAGCCTTGACGCTCAATAGCCTTGGCGAGGGCGAGACAAGTCCGAGTTCGCGTCTGCGCAACTTTGGCTTCACCGTGCCTATTACCATCACCCAAACAATCTATAAAGAATTTGCCGTCAGCATTGGCGCCACACTGCAATTCAACACCGACACCCGTGCAAGCTCATCGTTCTATAAAGACGACATAAAATATACCCGCGATTTTAAGGGCTTGCAACAACGTATCATGTCTTACAACCTCTATGCAGCAATCGGCTTCCGTGACGACGTCGGCCTTTACGTGCGCTACAATCCTCTGAGCCTCTTCCGCACCGGCGACGGTCCTCGCTTCGAGACCATCTCGTTTGGTATCACCTTCGGTTTGTAATACTTCCCAACTTTCAACCTCCCAACGCAATATTATTATGAAAACTCTATATCTATCATTGGCAATGGCTTTCGCGGCGTTGACAGCTGCAGCCGATATTACCCAACCGGCCGATACGGTCATCTCACTCAATAACGTCACTAAGGCTGTCATTACAGAGAATGCCAATGGCTTGACCCTCGATATTGATGGCGTCAGCGGCGATGAAAATTATCATCAAACCTACTCTACTCCCTATGGCGAAAATGTCACCGTCACCAGCCGGCAGCTTGACACGATGCCTCTGAGCCTTTGGCGTGAGCGGCAACAAGACGATGTAGTAGTGTTCAACGGTCTCCACTTTGGCTTTGTCGACGCTGTCGATGCTCCGGCTTCGATGCCTACACAGATGGGTAAATCGTTTGAAATCGGTATCGAAAATATTATAGCCTACGTCAGATACAGCGCCGACCGCTCATGGTCGTTCTCTGTGGGTTGCGGCGTTGATTGGCGAAACTATCGCATGACCGCCGACACTCGCTTTGTTATCAACGACGGAGTTGTTTCTACGGGCGATTATCCCGAAGGTACCGAAGGAAGATTCTCGCGCATCAAAGTGTTCTCACTCGGATTCCCAATCCTTGGCCAACATCGCTTCAATGCCCGCATGATTGGCGGTGAACGCCTCGCCATAAAGCTTGGTGCCGTGCTCAATTGGAATAGCCACGGCTCGCTGCTCAGCGAATGGACCGAGGTCGACGGCACAAAAGCCAAATACACAACCAACCATATCGGCCAACGCAAATTCTCGGTTGATATCCTCGGTAGCGTCAGAGTCGCTCCCATGACAAGCATCTACGTGAAATATTCGCCGATGAATCTCTTCGATAAAGGTCGCGGACCCGAGTTTACAACCTTCTCAACCGGCCTTTCGTTCCTGTTCTGAAATGAAATTAGCAATATATTGGGGCTCTGTAGCGGCTAATTGCGTTGCGGAGCCTCTGTTTTTGTGAATTACTGAAATTTTATCTAACTTTGTCGCTCAAACCGAAATAACTTAATCAATGGCTACCAAACCGTCAATCCCTAAAGGCACACGCGATTTCTCCCCACGCGAAATGGCGCGTCGCAACTATATATTCGACACCATCAAGAGCGTATTTCGTCTGCATGGCTTCTCTCAAATCGAGACTCCCGCTATGGAGAACTTGTCTACTCTCATGGGCAAATATGGCGAAGAGGGCGACAAACTCCTCTTTAAAATACTCAACTCGGGCGACTATCTGCGTGGCGTCGACCAAAACCTCATTGCTCAGGGCGACACCTTGCGCTTGGCCTCGCAATTGTGCGAAAAAGGCTTGCGCTACGACCTTACCGTCCCCTTCGCGCGCTACGTCGTGCAGCATCGCGCCGACTTGCAATTTCCCTTCCGTCGCTTCCAAATCCAACCGGTTTGGCGTGCCGACCGCCCTCAAAAGGGACGTTATAGAGAGTTTTATCAGTGCGACGCCGACATCGTAGGCAGCGACTCGCTTTGGAACGAGGTTGAGCTTGTCGAAATAATTCGCGACGTGTTTACACGCCTTAAAATCAACGTAGTCATTAAGGTGAACAACCGCAAGGTACTTGCCGGCATCGCAGAAGTAATAGGTCAGCCCGAACGCTTGATTGATATCACCGTCGCAATCGACAAAATCGACAAAATCGGTATTGAAAATGTCGAAGCCGAGCTTATCGAAAAAGGTCTTCCCGCCGAAGCTGTAGAAAAACTGCGCCCCATCTTGGCCCTCGACGGCGACAACGCTGCTCGCTTGGCTGCTTTGCGCACGGTATTGGCTCAAAGCGAAACCGGCCTGAAGGGCGTCGACGAGCTGCAAACTCTGCTCGACGGTGCTCAAGGCGACGGCGCTGCCATCGAATTAGATGTGTCGCTGGCTCGCGGTCTTAACTACTATACCGGCACGATTCTCGAAGTGAAAGCTCTCGATGTCGAAATCGGCAGCATCACCGGTGGTGGCCGCTATGACAACCTTACCGGCGTGTTTGGCCTCTCGGGTGTGTCGGGCGTCGGCATCTCATTTGGCGCCGATCGTATCTACGACGTGCTCAATGCTCTCGACCTCTATCCCGATGATGCGCTCAACTCTACCCGCGCTCTGTTTGTCAACTTCGGGACGGCCGAGTGTGCTTGCGCTATGAAGGCAGCCGCAGCGTTGCGTGCCAAAGGCGTCTCTTGCATTGTGTTCCCCGAATCGTCGAAAATGAAAAAACAGATGGGCTACGCCGACGCTATGTCGATACCCTATGTCGTAATCATCGGCGAGAGCGAGATGGCTCAAGGCGTGGCTACAGTTAAGAACATGGCTACCGGTGAGCAAACAACCGTTGCCCTCGACGCTATTTCAACCGTAATTTCCTAATCATTAGCATATACCTTTCAGATGAAAAAAATTCTGACAATCCTCGTTGTAGCCATCGCGTCGGTAGGCATGGCTTCGGTCGCTAAGGCCGAGTTTCGCTATGGCCCGACTCTTGGTGTCGACTTCACTACCCTTAAATTTAAACAAGATCTCATCACTATCGATAGCAGCACAGGTTTCCAAGCCGGTGTTCAGGGCGAAGCTATGTTTCCCGGCATTGGTTTCGGTATTGATATAGGTTTGATGTACACCCAGCGCGGAGCTACAGTCAATCTCGGCGAAAAAGAGGTGTGGAGCTCGGTCGGATACACCAATCCCCGCACATATCTCCACTATGTCGAAGTGCCTATCAACTTGCGCTTTAAATGGACTCGTATGCAAGGCTTGGAAGACTATGTAGCCCCTTATGTTTTCGGTGGCCCTACAATCTCATTCCTCGCAGCTCATAGCAGTGTCGACGCCTACTCTTATGCAGGTGGCGAACTCGGTTTGCAAGCCGGTCTCGGTTTTGAGATTTACAAAAATTGGCAGGTGCAAGCCTCTTATACATGGGGCATGACCTATGCGCTTAAGACCAAGCTGCTCGACGACTTCAGCGCTCGCAACCGCACATGGTCGGTGCGCGTCACATATCTCTTCTAAAGATTCTGATAATCGGGAATATCCTTCAGAAATACCGGACGGGCGGCCTCTTGGCTGCCCTCCGTCGTTTCAAGACGGCAACAATAATGGTTCAAACCGTTGCTGACCGTCAGGTATCGTCCGCCCAACACTGAGTAGTAGCGCAATATCTGCTCAAACACCTTCTGCGTTATCGCTACCGACGGCGCTTTGTATTCAACTATCATCAGCGGTTTGCCGCTACGGTCATACACCACCGTGTCGGCGCGACGTGCCGTAGCGTTGAGCTTTAGCGACACCTCGTTGGCCATCAGTCCGGCCGGAAAGCCTTTGTCGCTGCATAGCATAGCCACAAACTGTTGCCTGACCCACTCCTCAGGCGTCAACTCTACCCATTTTTGTCGTAGCCGGTCGTAGACAACGGTAGCTCCGTCGCGGTTGTCGAGTTGCAACTTAGCCGGCGGAAGGTTGAGCATCGGAAATCGGTCGTAAATATTTTGCATCGTTGAAAAATTTGCGTAAATTTACAAAAAATATAGCATCTCACAAATGGCAACTCCTTCAACTCTTACCTTCGCGGCTCTGAAAAAATCTATAGCCTCAGGCGTCGTGGCCCCGGTCTACTTGCTTCATGGCGAGGAAGGCTTCTTCACCGACGTCTTGGTTAAACAGTTTGAAGCGCTTGTACCCGAAGATGTTAGAGACTTCAACCTCTTCACGCTATATGCCCCGCAAGTCGACCCCTCTACCGTTGTTGAGGCTTGTCAGCGCTATCCTATGATGGCCGACCGCCAGGTTGTCATCTGCAAGGAGGCTCAATCACAGAGTGCGGCTTTTCTCAATGCCTTGGCCCCTTACGCCGCGTCGCCGTCGCCATCTACCGTGTTGGTCATCGTGTGTCGCGGAGCTCAAGCCAAATGTGCCGAGCTTACAAAAAAGATGAAAGAGGGTGGGGGCGTTGTCTTCGAATCAAAAAAAGTCTACGACAGCCAGCTCGGTGCCATCATTCGCGACTTCGTCAAAGAGAAAGGTCTCAACGTCGAAGAGCGCGCTTTAGCGATGTTGCAAGAGTATGTCGGCAGCGACCTGTCGCGTATCTACAACGAGGTCGACAAACTCACCGTAGTGCTCGGCCCCGGGGCTACCATTACCCCCGAGAGCATCGAACGCAATATCGGTTTCTCGAAAGACTACAACAACTTTGAATTGGTCCACGCTATTGCCGTGCGCGACGATGCAAAAGCTATGAAAATCGTCGACTACTTCAGTCGCAATCCCAAAAACAACCCGGCTATCGTCACCGCCACCGTGCTCTTCACGCTATTCTCAAACGTCCTTATAGCCTTCTATTCAAGCGACCGCAGCGACCACGGGCTCATGGAGCAATTGGGCTTTCGTTTTCCCCGCCAACTCACTGATGTCAAAGCCGCCATGCAGCGCTACAAGCCATGGCAAGTGATACAAGTTATCGACGCTATACGGCGTTTCGACGCCGAAGCTAAAGGTATCGGCTCGCGTGGCGACCAATACGATTTATTGCGCCAATTGGTGTTTAAAATATTGACGTGCACTGGCAACGTCAAATTTTAACGACCAAGAGATATTGCATAAGAGCGCTTTTTTTTGTAACTTTGCGCCCTCAATACAGTATAGAAAGCGCACATGCAGAATATTAGAAACATCGCGATTATCGCTCACGTCGACCACGGCAAAACAACTCTGGTCGACAAAATGCTTCTTGCCGGACACCTTTTTCGTGAGAATCAGAATGCTGGTGAACTTATCCTCGACAACAACGACCTCGAACGCGAACGAGGTATAACGATTCTGTCTAAGAATGTATCCATCAACTACAAAGGCTACAAAATCAACATCATCGACACCCCCGGACACGCCGATTTCGGCGGTGAGGTTGAACGTGTACTCAAAATGGTTGACGGCGTTCTTCTCCTCGTTGATGCGGCTGAAGGTCCTATGCCGCAGACACGTTTCGTACTCTCAAAAGCTCTCGAAATGGGTCACAAGATTATTGTCGTTGTAAATAAGATTGACCGCCCCGATGCACGTCTTGACGAAATCGGCGACGAAGTTCTTGAACTCCTTATGGACCTTGATGCAAGTGACGAACAGCTTGAAAGCCCGATTCTTTTCTGTTCGGGAAGAAGTGGTACTGCATCACTCAGCCAGTACGAAACAGGTACAGACCTCAAACCCCTTTTCGATACTATCATCAATTATATTGAACCGCCTAAGGGTAATGAAGAAGAACCCCTCCAGATGCTTATCTCCTCTATTGACTATAATGAGTATGTCGGAAGAATCGGTATCGGACGTATTGAGAGAGGTTCAATAAAGGTAAATCAGCCTGTTACTGTCTGTGATTATACGGAATCAAAGAAGAATTATAATTCAAAAATTGTTTCACTTCTCCAGATTCAG
>CAZBBL010000064.1:0-10589 GCA_964490275.1 uncultured Barnesiella sp. | reverse complement strand
CCCAAAGCCAAACCCGACAGCAATCGCACCTTGACATTCTTACCATAAAAAAGTGGCTCAAGCACTCACACCCTCAAACGCCTCATCCTCAAAGGTATGCGCTATGTTTGTAGGGGCGAAATTCATTTCGCCCGCCCCCACCATCCATGTTATAAGTCTTACAGGTCTTATAAGTCTTATACGACCTATACGTCTTATCCGACCTATTTCCCTAATCCATCGTCGGTTGCGCCGCTGACGCGACGCTCGGGCGCGATGAATCACGCCCCTACATCCATGACGATTTTCGTCGCGAGAGCGACGAACTTGTAGGTAACCGAGGAGAAAGCGAGCGTAGCGAGCGTCTCCTCGGCATTCGACATATATATCATTCGAGTGCCGAGAGGTAGTCGCTTGTGCCCTCACCGCAAACTGATTTTTTGTTACAAAACATGGCTTATTTATAAACAATCGTTATATTTGCAATTGAAATGCAAATTCATCACGTGCTTCAAACCCCTTATTCACAACTAAATTTTAATAGAAAGAAATGAAAACATTCAGATTTTTGAAAGCTGCCGCCATGATTTTAGGCGTAGCTCTCTGCTTCACCCTGTCGGCCTGCGGCGATGACGATGACGACGATCCCAAGCCCGAAGAAAACACTTATGCTAAGTTGCTCTACGACATCCAGCTCTCCGACGACTACTACACCTACTTCGACATCAACGTCACCTACACCGACATCGAAGGCAACACCCAATCTCAAAACATCACTTCCAACTGGAAATATTCCAAAACCATCGCTACAGCCAAAGCAGCTTCAGCCATCCAAATCTCTGTCGTCGCTACCGCCAAAACAACCTACCCCGAACCCGTTGAAGGCACCGAATACACCCTTGGATACAACTGCTTGACAACATTCGTCTTAGCTGCCGCCACCTCAGGCCCCGAAACTTACAACCTCTACAAACCGGGCGAAAACAGCCCCAAATATCAAGCTGCCGACATCAAAAAAATGATGAACGACGGCCGCGTTCGCACTGTCTACACAGCTAAATACCCCGAATAACCCTCTCTCACTACACACCCTACTACGAATGGCGAGGCGCTACATTATTGGCGAGCCTCGCCTTCGCTTTTATTTTCAGGCAATTACAGCTTTTAACTTGCTTGACGCAAACTTTTTTCGTAAATTTGCACTTATATTCCAATGTTATACCCAATCAATACTACCCCATACACGATATGAAAAGATTCTTACTCAACGCCTTCGTGGCCATCATAGCGCTGACGGGATTCAACTCTGCTCTCGCCGACATCCCGACCGCCTACTACACAAGCGTCAACGGCCTTACCGACGCCGACTTGAAAACTGCCCTCTCAACCCTGTTGCTCAACCATCAAACCGTGTCGTCATACAACAACCTCCCCTCTTACTTCCGCAAAACCGACGTGCGTCCAGGCACAAGCTATTGGTGGGACATGTATAGCGACTTAGATGTCGATATCTACCAAACTTTCGGCACCTACATGAACCGCGAACACTCTTTCCCAAAAAGCTGGTGGGGCGGCGATGACTCTACACCCGCTTATATCGACCTCAACCACCTATACCCCGCCGAGGCCAAAGCCAACCAAGCCAAAAGCAACTATCCCCTTGGCGAAGTATACTCATCTACCACATTCGACAACGGCGTAACCAAAGTCGGCGCCCCGGTCACCGGTCAAGGTGGTGGCGCAGCCCTGGTGTTTGAACCTCAAGACGAATACAAAGGCGACTTCGCCCGCACCTACTTCTACATGGTCACCTGCTACCAAGACCTCACTTGGGCCACCAAATACATGTATATGCTGCAGCAAAACACCTACCCCACACTCAAACCCTGGGCCGTTGAGCTGCTCCTGAAATGGAACAAACAAGACCCCGTCAGCGACAAAGAAACCGCTCGCAACGAACAAGTCTACGCCATCCAAAACAACCGAAACCCATTCATCGACTATCCCGAACTCGCCGAATACATCTGGGGCGATAAAATCGGCCAAAAATTCTATGCCGGCGAAACCTCTATCACCGGCGACCCTACCCTCGAACTCCCCGTCTCAAACACCGCCCTCGAATTTGGCGAAACCGCCGTCGGTAGCCCCATCACCTCAAACCTCATCATCAAAGGCGAAAACCTCACCGGCAACCTCACTATCACCCTCTACGGCACTAACCGCAAACTCTTCTCCATTCCAAGCACCTCTGTCGCCGCTTCTCTGGCCAACAGCGAAACCGGATATATGCTCCCCGTCACCTACTCCCCTACCGAAACAGGCGACCACACAGCCAAAATCTCAATCTCTGACGGCGGCCTCAGCGGCTCGGTTGTCGTAAACCTCATCGGCCAAGCACTCCCCGTGCCAACCCTCTCTACACTCACAGCTACCGCCGCTACCGACATCACCAACACAAGCTATACAGCCAACTGGACCGCCGCCCCCGAAGTAGTTGACTACTACATCGTAGCCCGCACCTGCTACGCCAACGGCACTTCTTCTACCGAAGACATCATCGCCGAAAGCAACAGCCTCGTCATCGACGACTTCACCGGCAACGAAAGCTACAACGTACGCTCCGTGCGCCTCGGATATCAATCCGACCCATCCAACGAAATCTACGTCCAGACTACCGGCATCACCGGCGTTGAAACCGACGCTCCACTCGGCTGGGCTCCCTGGCCCGGCGGCATCCGCATTGCTTGCGGCGAAACCCAAACCAACGCTCGCATCTTCGACCTCGCCGGTCGCCTCATCAGCGTTATCCCCTCTATCGAAAACAATCAGATCATCCAACTTGGCAGCGGTGCCTACATCATCGTCACCGACCAATGCCTCACTCCGCTCCGCATCCTCGTCGGCGCTTGGTAATGAAAAAGAAAACAATCTGGGACCTCAACCGTATTTCTATCGACGACTATCGTCAGCAGCAGAAAATGCCGCTGACGGTAGTTCTCGATAATATACGCTCGCTCAACAACATAGGCTCGGTATTTCGCACCGCCGACGCTTTTGGCGTCAAACGCCTGCTCCTTTGCGGCATCACCGCCACCCCTCCCTCAGCCGAAATCCACAAAACTGCCCTCGGCGCCGAAAACTCCGTCGAATGGGCCTACTACCCCTCTACTCTCGACGCCATCGCCGACCTCAAAGCTCAAGGCTACAAAATATGCGCCTTAGAGCAGGTTGAAGGCAGCGTAATGCTCAACAACTTTACCCCCATAGCCAACACCCCCTATGCCTTCGTCGCCGGCAACGAAGTCGACGGCGTCGACCAAGCTGTTGTCGACCTCTGCGACATCTCCTTAGAAATACCCCAAGTTGGCACCAAACACTCGCTCAACGTAGCCGTCTCTACCGCCATCACCATTTGGCACTTTTTCAATAAACTTTAGTATCTTTGTGGCAAAGATTACCCCATGACGAAACAAATCAACGACAAGGCCAACACCAATCTGACCTCTACCTGCTCTACTAACGACCTCTCTTTAGGCCAACGTTTTAAACAATTCATCTACAACCGCCAGACGTGGGGCTTCCTCGTCTCTATCGTCGTCATGGCTGTGATTGCAATCGCATTTTTCTACCCCGACAACTTCTCAGGCAACGACCTTCGTCAGCACGATATGCAACAAGGCATAGCCAACGGCCAAGAAATCAAGGCCTTCGAGCAAGCCACCGGACAACAAAGCCGCTGGACCGACTCGCTCTTCTCAGGCATGCCTACATTCCAAATCTCCCCCTCCTACCCCTCCGACTCGCTCTTCAAATGGTTTACAACCATCTACGGCCTTGGCCTCCCTTCCCCCTCCAACCTCCTGTTTATGATGATGTTGGGCTTCATGATTCTGATGATTGTCCTCAAAGTCAGATGGGAATACGGCCTTATCGGAGCAGTCGCCTGGGGCTTCTCCACCTACTTCATAATCATCATCGGAGCCGGACATATCTGGAAATTCGTCACCCTGGCCTACATCCCGCCGACAATCGCCGGCATACTGCTGGCCTACCGCGGCCGATACCTCGCCGGAGCCGCCATGGCCGCCTTCTTCGCCATGATGCAAATCGCCTCAAACCACGTGCAGATGACCTACTATTTTGGTATCGTCATCGCCGTTATGGTTATCGCCTTCTTCGTTGACGCCCTGCGCCACAAAGCTTTGCGCCGCTGGTCGATTGCCACCGCATCTTTGGCCTTCGCCGCCGCTCTCGCCCTCTGCGCCAACCTCCCCAACCTCTACCACACTTCGCGCTACGCCAAAGAAACCATGCGCGGAGGCAGCGAACTGACCCAAGCTCAAGGCCTCTCGCGCGACTATATCACCGAATACTCCTACGGCATAGGCGAAACATTCACCCTGCTGATACCCAACGTCAAAGGCGGCGCCACCGTCGACATCAAAGACGGCAACATGAAGCTCAAATCTCTCAGCGAGCTCCCCGGCGCAAAATACAACTACGACGAAGTCAGCAACTACTACCTGCCTCAGCTGCCACAATATTTCGGCGAACCTCAGATGACCAACGGCCCCGTCTACGTCGGCGCCATCATCTTCGCCCTGTTCATTCTCGGCTGCATCGTAGTGCGCGGCCCCATGAAATGGGCCCTGCTGATATTGACAGTGCTCTCGATAGCGCTATCCTGGGGACGCAACTTCATGGGCCTTACCGATTTGTTTATCGACATCGTGCCGATGTACGGCCAATTCCGCACGGTTGAAAGCATCCTCGTCATCGCCGAATTTACCATACCGCTGCTGGCCGTCTTAGGCCTCTGGACCCTGCTGCGCGACTCCTCAAAACGCGCTACATACATCGTCCCCTTCGCCATCAGCTTCGGCCTGACAGCCCTGCTCTGCCTCATCGGCGTCATCAGCCCCGCAATCTACGGCCTTGAGGACGAAACCTCCCGCCAAGCAGCTCAAATGGCCCCCACGCTCTACAACTCTATCATCGACCTGCGTAGCCACATGGTCAGCGCCGACTCGCTGCGTAGCCTCCTCTACCTGCTTGGCGCCTCAGCTGCAATCCTCTTGTATCTCAAAACCTCATTCAAAGCCATCTTTTGCGGCCTCATCGTCGGCATCCTCGTCTTGGCCGACCTCTATAGCGTCGACAAACGATATATCAACCACGACAGCTTCCACCAAACAACCGTCCTCGAAAAGCTAAATCAATCAGAGCCTATCCAACCTACCGCTGTCGATACCGAGCTCCTCAAAGACTCCGACGGCCACTATCGCGTCATGGACCTCGACCGCTTCGGCTCGGCCGACCCATCCTACTTCCATAAGATGATCGGTGGCTACCACGCCGCCAAACTCGGCCGATACCAAGACCTCATCGAGCGCCACATGACCAAGTTTGACTCCCCCTCCGACTACAACGTCTTGAATATGCTCAACGCCCGCTATATCGTCTACAACGGCCAAATAATGGAAAACCCCGACGCCCTGGGCAACGCTTGGTTTGTCAACGATATCAAATATGTCGACTCAGCCAAAGCCGAAATGGACGCCCTCGACTCGCTCAACCCCGCCACCTCTGCCGTCGCCGACAGCCAATTCCACAACATCCTCGGCGACAAATCATCCCCCTCTCCCGACGACTCCATTTCCCTCTCCCGCTATGAGCCAAACCGCCTGATATTCAACGCCACGACCGCCAACGGTGCCATCGCCGTCTTCTCCGAAATCTACTTCCCTTGGGGCTGGAACGCCACCATCGACGGCAAACCGGCCGACATCGCTCGCGTCAACTACGTCTTGCGCGCCATGAAAGTGCCCGCCGGCAGCCACAAAATCGAAATGGTTTTTGACCCCGCCTCGGTCCACACTACCGTCACCGCCGCCACCGTCGCCATCGTCTTGATTTATCTCAATGTCATAGCCGCTATAATCTTGCATTTCATCCCGTTATCTTCAAAGCGCAAATGATACACCTGCGTCGCACACTGACCCTGCCGCTACGCCGTTGGCGCACTTATGGCTTTGGCATCCACTCACCGTTTGCCTACGAACTGATGACTAAAGTAATCGGCGAACGCTCTGAATATTATGCCTACGAATCTTTGCGCCAATTCCATACCGACCGCTACGCCGAACTGACGCTGCTGCTTCGCCTACTATGCCACTTCGCCCCCTCCGAAGTAGCCGTCGCCGGCTCCTCAAAAGCCATCGACACCGTCATTCACGCCTACGACTCGCGCGTCAACATCGTTGCCCCCGCCCCCGACCATAGATTCCTTATCGTCGAATCGGCCAACGACCTCTCCCCCGCTGCCACCCCCGGCACCAACAGCGTCATCGTCGTCAGACATATCAACCACAAACCCGCCAAACACCTATGGCGACGCCTCCGCAAAACCTACGCCAGCGAATGTATGACCTTCAACGACGGTCGCATCGGCATCATCTGCCGTCGCTCCATGATTCCTACTCAGTCGTTTAAATTCTCCATCTAAATGAGAGAACTTACCTCCGACATCGACTCTACTCTCGACCGTTTCCAAAGCCACCTGCTTTTAGAACGCGGCCTCTCGCAAAACACTGCCGATGGCTATCGCGAAGACGTCAAAAAACTCCTCAACTACCTCAGCGACACACGCCTCGACCCCTGCCAAGTTTGCCTCGCCGACCTGCAATCGTTTGCCGCCGCCATGCACGACCTCTCAATCGCACCGGCCTCGTTGGCACGCATCCTCTCAGGCGTCAAAGCCTTCTATCGCTGGCTCATGGCCGAACACTACATCGAACACGACCCTACCCTGCTGCTCGAAAGCCCACGCCTTGGCCGACATCTCCCCGACATCCTCTCCGTCGACGAAATCGACGCCATGATTGCTGCCATCGACCTATCTAAATTTGAGGGCGTACGCAACCGCGCCATCATCGAAACCCTCTATGGCTGCGGCCTGCGCGTCAGCGAGCTCATCAACCTCCAAATCAACCGCATCTATTTCGACGAGCAATATCTCATTGTGCTCGGCAAAGGCAGCAAAGAGCGCCTCGTGCCAATGTCGCAAGTCTCAATCGAGGCCATACGCCAATATCTCGACCTTAGAGCCGACATCTGTTGCCGACGTGGCGAAGAAAACTACCTCTTCATCAGCCGTCGCGGAGGCCGACTCACCCGCATGATGGTCTTTTATATCGTCACATCCCTGGCCCAAGCCGCCGACATCCGCAAAACCATCTCTCCCCACACCCTCCGCCACTCCTTCGCTACCCACCTGCTCGAAGGCGGCGCCAACCTCCGTGCCATACAACAAATGCTTGGCCACGAATCTATTTCTACCACCGAAATTTATCTCCACCTCGACCGTACCCACCTGCGCAACGAAATACTAACCCACCACCCACGCAACATGCGCAAATAATAAGAACTTGTTTGACAACAACGTTTGCATAATCGCCTACCTTTTCTTAATTTTGCTTTCCTAAAACCGGCAACAGCCCTCACTCTCTTCCGACAAGCCCGGTCATCACATCATATATATACTCCCCGTTAACCTTATGGCAGGAATTAAAAGTTTAATGAAAGACACCGCTATCTATGGTGTCAGCAGTATCGTCGGCAGGTTCCTCAACTGGTGTCTCGTGCCGATGTACACCTACAAATTCGCCCCCGATGAATACGGCATCGTCACCAATATCTACGCCTACGTAGCCCTCGCCCTTATCATTCTCACCTACGGCATGGAAACCGGATTCTTCCGCTTCGCCAACCACGAACGCTGGACAAACCCCATCCAAGTCTACTCCACTACACTCATCTCTATAGCCTCTACCTCGGCCGTCTTTATCGTCGGCATGTGTATGCTCTCGCCTCAAATCGCCTCTGCCCTCAACTGTGGCGGACACAGCTCATTCATCTGGATGATGGCCGTCGCCGTCGGCTTAGACGCCTTCACCGCCATACCATTTGCCTACCTGCGCTACCAAAAACGCCCCATACGATTTGCCGTACTAAAATTTATCAACATCGGCCTCAACATCGGCCTCAACCTATTCTTCATACTCCTCTGCCCATACCTGTGGAAAACCAACCCCGGACTTATCTCTTGGTTTTACGACCCAACATACGGCATCGGCTACATCTTCCTGGCCAACCTCATCTCCTCAGCCGCCATTCTACTACTGCTCATACCCGAACTAAAAGTCACCTACTCGTTCAACCCCAAGCTGCTCAAAGAGATGGTCAGCTACTCTTTCCCGCTGCTCATCCTCGGCATCGCCGGCATCATGAACCAAACCATCGACAAAGTGCTATTCCCCATCCTCTACGCCGACCAGGCCGAGGCCGCACACCAACTCGGCATCTACGGCGCCTGCTATAAAATAGCCATCGTCATGGTCATGTTCACCCAAGCCTTCCGCTTCGCCTACGAGCCGTTTGTCTTTGCCCACAACCGCGAAAAAGGCGCCAACAAAACCCAAGCCTACTCCGACGCAATGAAATATTTTATCATCTTCGCCATGTTTATCTTCCTCGGCGTGATGTTCTATATCGACTTGCTCAAATATTTCATCTCCCCCAACTATTTCGAAGGCCTCCGCGTCGTGCCAATCATCATGTTGGCCGAACTATTTTTCGGCATCTTCTTCAACCTCTCCCTCTGGTATAAACTTACCGACCAAACCATCTGGGGCACATGGTTCTCACTCGGCGGATTGGCCATCACCCTCATCCTCAACTTCGCCTTCGTCCCCACCTACGGCTACATAGCCTGCGCATGGGCTGCCTTTGCCTGCTACGGCGCCATGATGGTTGCCAGCTACATCATCGGCCAAAAACGCTATCCCATCAAATACGACCTGAAGCGCATCGGCCTCTATGTCGGCGTCGCCCTGGCCCTCTACGTAGTCTCCGACATCATTACAACCCCATCAGCCATCGTCAACTACGCCGTGCGCCTGCTGCTACTGATTGCCTACGCCGCCCTGGTAATGGTCAAAGAAAAGCCCCTGCAACATTTCCGTCATTAACCCCTCCTACCCTCACCTCCTCCCCGCCTCTCAATCTCTATCATGAAACCGCTAAAAATCGTATTAATAAGCCACAGCGACACCGCCGAAGCCCACGACATAGCCACCTATCGACTGATGAACGCTATGCGCCATAAGGGCCACGACGCTCGCATGTTGGTATTCTATAAAAACACCAACGACCCAAACGTCGTCTGCGTCAGCTCCAAACTGGCCCGACAACGCGTCATCTTTAAAGAACATCTCGGCGTCTTCTTCCACAACGGCTACACTCGCTCCTCCCTCACCAAAGTATCCATCGGCAAAGCCGGCCTCAAACTCCACAACAACCGCCTCGTCAAAGAAGCCGACGTAGTGTTGCTCGGACGCATCAGCCAAGGCGCCATCTCCATGCGCAGCCTCAAACATATCTGCGCCATGGACAAAAAAATCATCTGGTCGATGCACGACATGTGGTGCATGACCGGCATCTGCCATCAAGCCATCGACTGTAAAAACTATACTCAAGAGTGCGGCAACTGCCAATATCTTGGCCTACAAAGCGGCCCTCGCGACCTCTCCCACCACATCTGGGACAAAAAACACCATCTCACCACACGCCTGCCCATACGATTCGTCGCCGTCTGCAATTGGCTGCGCAACAAAGCTCGCGAAAGCTCCCTCCTGCGCAACAAACATATCGAAGTAATCCCCAACATCTTTCCCGTCGAAGACTTCCCCGCCATAACCAACCACCCCCTCTCACATCCCGTCGCCAAATATTTCAACAACGTCATATGCTTCGGCGCACAACGCCTCGACGACCCCGTCAAAGGCCTCAACTACGCCATCGACGCCCTCAATATCATCGTCGACGAAGACCCCGAAGTAGCCTCTCATTGCGTCGCCATCTTCTTCGGACACACTCGCAACGACGAAGCCTTCCAGCGCCTACGATTCCCTCATATCATCTATGGCACTATCTCAGACCACGAAACCCTCCACAGCCTCTATTGCGCCTCTAAAATAGTCCTCTCAACATCAATCTACGAAACACTCCCCGACACCGTAGCCGAAGGTCAAGCCTCCGGCGCAATCCCCGTAGTGTTTGGCAACGGCGGTCAAACCGACTTCATCGACCACATGGTCAACGGATACATAGCTCGATTCCCCGACATTCGCGACATCGCAAAAGGCATCAAATGGGCCTTGCAAGCCGACATCCCTCGCCAATACCTCCACCGCTCCGTAGCCGAAAAATTCTCAGCCGACGTCATCGCCGACCGATACCTCAAACTCATCGAAGACTTCAACGTCAGCAAAAGCTGACCCCAGCGACATATCCCTCATCATGAAGCATTGCAATTACAACCACTTAGCTATCGCCGGAGCCGTTGGCGGCATCCTGGCCGTAATCCTCACCGGCCTTTGGCTTTGGCCCTACAACCTCCTCATAGCCGTCGCCTCTCTCGTAGCATCCGCATCCGCAATCAAACACACATCCCAACGAAAAACCATCGCCCGCGCCGGCCTCATCAGCTCCATCACCGCCCTCACCCTCTTCGCCGCAATCCTCATCACCTTCATCCTCATCAAATAACC
>CAZBBL010000063.1:8588-10629 GCA_964490275.1 uncultured Barnesiella sp. | reverse complement strand
AAAAAGCTACCAAGCGCCGAAAACTACTGTTTAGAAAGTTTCCGGCGCTTGATGGATAAATGTATCTCAATTGTTAGGAGAGGTCGGCAAGGAGTTCGAGTATCTCGCTGCGAGAGAGAGTATGTTTGTCGCGCAACTGTCCGACGATATCGTTGACGATAGGGCTGAGCTGTCCCGAGCTAAATACGCGCATCAGATATCCGGCATATTTGTCGAATACCTGAGTGGCTTCGTCGCGCTCTAAGGAGCAAAGGTCGTTGCCCTCGACGAGTAGGAGGTCGCGCACGGCGTCGAGCAAGTCGGCCGACAAACGCTTATGATGCTGCACGGAGGTGCGACAAATAATGTTGCTCAACACCAGGGCGGTGATAATCTGATAACGTTCGTTCATCATATTCCACACAGCCTTGGCCGAGACATTGGGGCTTTCGGCCACATAGAAGTCGGGGGTGAAAAGTATCGACTCGATATTTTCACGGTCAATCGACACATCGGATATATATTTCTCACAATCGACGATAGCCAATCCGATAGCCATACCGGCTACGCCATAGCATTTGTCGTCGACGTCGCTATATTTCAACGGTTCTAATTTCTCCGTTTTCACTTATATTGCTGATTTTTAGAGTTGTAATATGTTGACTTGTGTCGAGAGAGTTTTTGTTTACTTCACTACGAGTATTTTCGTCACAGCGCCCGAGGCAGAGCCGTTGGCATTTTGTGATGCAAATACGTAGTAGACACCGGTTTTGACGCGTTGGCCACGGCTGTCGCATCCATCCCATGTGATCATACCACCTTCGCTCACGCCTTGGAAGAAGACGTTGCCGGCGGCGTCGGCAATCTTAACCAAAGAGTTGTCCATCAAACCTTTGACCACAATCCAACCTGTATAGTCGGGACGAACGGGATTGGGATAAGCATAGACATCAGAATAGTCGTCGGCAGCCGGAGCCGAGCTCGAATTGTATTGAGCCAAGCCGTTGAGTGTACCAAAGTAGACAGCGTTTGAATTGTTGTCGCAAGCTACGGCATAGACGCGATTGGAGGGCAGGGGAGAGTTGTCGGTAGTATAGTGTTCGATAATCTGAGTGCCGTCTTCGCTGACGAGATAAACGCCCGAATCGAGGGTACCCAACCATTTGCGGTTGGTGTTGTCGACAGCAATCGAGGTTACAAACTCGCTGTCGAGGAGGTAGTCGGCAAAGTTGGTACCATCGTTGCGGGGCACTTTAAGACGGCGCACTGTGAAGTTGCTTTGGCTCATTTTTGAGGGGTCGGTGATTTCAAAGACACCGCTGCTGTGACCAACCCAAACCTTGCCGTTTTTATCTTCGGCAAAGCCACCGGGGAAGCCTATGTCGAAGATTTTACCATCTTGGTCTTCGAAGTTTTGCACCAATGTGACAACATCGTCGTCGACCGAGGTAGTGCCTTTTGTATCGACACAGGCTACGCCAAAGAGGTTGTAGTACATAGCCAACACCGTATTTGACTTTTGGCAAGCGAAGATGTGGGAGTCGCGTTCGCCTTTGTAGCCGCTCAACACAAGACTTTGCCAATCGCTATCGGCTGTGTCGCCATCTTTTTTGAGACCGTCGGCACTCAAAATGCGGAACAAACCAACCGTGTCGGCTTTTATATAACCGGCCAAGCACCATAGGTTGCCAATGGGGTCGAGGGTCACAGCCATCGTATAGTTGGCTGCAGCCGTACTTGTTTCAGAAAGCGGAGAGTTCTTTTTAGTATAGCGATTTACGAGTTGATAGTCTTTAAACTTGAGTATGCCTTCATGTAGAGAGCAGCTATAGTAGATTGAGGGATCGTTGGGGTCCTCAACAATATTGTACATATTATATATATATCCGTTGGCATTGTTCGATACCAAGTTGTCAATACCGGTAGGGGTGACATCGCGGATAACGCCGTTGTCTATAACGTTTACTTTGGCAAATTCATTACTTGTCCAATCTGAGTAGCAGTGAGCTCTACCCATATATGAGATATAGAGTTTGCCTGAGGGCGACATATACAGACGTCC
>CAZBBL010000063.1:0-8488 GCA_964490275.1 uncultured Barnesiella sp. | reverse complement strand
AGCATTATAGCTTTGCCACCTTCGAGATAGTATAAACCGAAGCACCAAACCGTAGGATCCAACACAGTAAAGTTGTCGAAGCTATTGAGTTTTTTACCGGTTTCGATGACGGCGATTTTATTTCCGCTGCTTTCGGCAACGTGGGCATATAGATAGTCGTCGGTGATAACGGCATAGTCGAGCGAAACAGAATAGATACCGCTATCCTCTACAATCATCTTCTTGTCGTTGTAGAGCACCAAACCAAAGTTGGTAGTAACCAACATTTTGCCCGGGGCAAAAGAGATGTCTTTGATAGATTTGGCTTGAGTCATCACGGCGTTGCTGATATCAGACAGTTGTATCACTTTACCATTGTCGTAGATGATATCGATATTGGCCGACGAGTAAGCTACAGCCAGGTAACCTGCCATACTATTGTAATAGATGCCGGTGATGCCGGTGTCGGTGAGTTTGTTGTCGATACCATAGATATATGTTTCATCCGTATCTTTGTCGTAGGAATAGAGAGTCTTGGTCGACGAAAGGTAATATACTTTGTTGGACGATTCAACTATAGTTTCAACTGTGTCGAAAGATGGGTAAACCTTCCAACTACCAACGGTTTGCTGTGCACCTAAAGCAAAGGGCAACAATAACAGCAGGGTTAATAATGTTTTCTTAATCATATCGGATGTAGCTTTATCGTGGTTGTAAAGATATGAGGTGTTTTTATTTTTTCAAAAGATATTCTACGAGTTGGCGAGTTGCTTTGCCTCGATGCGACACTTGGTTTTTCTCTTCGTCGGTCATCTGCGCAAAGCGGCGGCCGGTGGCGTCGGGGATAAACACCGGGTCGTAGCCAAAGCCATTGTCGCCTGCCGGAGCGTCGGCTATCGAGCCTTGACATATACCCTCAAAGAGCGTCTGACGGCCATGCTCAATCATGCATATCACCGTCACAAAACGCGCTTTGCGATTGTCTACTCCTTCGAGGTTTTTAAGCAATAAATCCATATTGGCCTTTGAGTCGCATTGTGTCGCTGAGGCGTAACGCGCTGTATGCACACCCGGGGCTCCACCCAGGGCTTCTACTTCCAAGCCGGTGTCGTCAGCGATGCAGTCAACTCCATACTTTTTATATATGTATGAGGCCTTCATTATGGCGTTGCCGGCGATGGTGTCGGCTGTCTCGGGTATGTCTTCGTGACAGCCGATGTCGTCGAGCGAAAGTATATTGCATTTGTCGCCGACAATCGAGCGTATCTCTTTGAGTTTGTGCTGATTGTTGGTGGCAAGCACTATTTTTTTCACATCTTTGTCCATCTCGCAACTATTATGTTTCTATAATATATTTAACGTTGGCTTACCGCTTTTTATTATGCAATAACTATATTGACAATCTTGCGGGGCACTACAATCACTTTCTTGACGGTCTTGCCGTCGATCCAGCGTGCAGCTTGCTCTGAGGCGAGGGCGGTTGCTTCGACAGCCTTTGCATCCATGTCGGCCGGCACGGTGATATTGAAGCGTGCTTTGCCATTGAACGACACTGCATAAGTGACGCTGTCTTCTTTGAGATACTCTTCATTGAAGGCAGGCCATTGAGCATCGTTGATAGAGCCTGTGCAGCCCAAAGTGTGCCACAATTCTTCGGTGACATGAGGTGCGAAGGGCGAAAGCACTACTATCAATTGTTGCAACAAAGAGCGATTGTGAGATTTGAGTTGGGTAAGCTCGTTGACGCAAATCATAAAGGCGCTGACCGAGGTATTGTAAGAGAAGTTTTCAATATCTTGTGTCACCTTTTTGATAAGTTTGTGCACGGCTTTGAGTTCATCTTTCGAGGGCTCTTTGTCGTCAACCAAGAGAGTGTCGCCTTTATAGAAGAGGCCCCAGAGTTTTTTGATGAAGCGGTTTACGCCGTCGATGCCGTTGGTATCCCACGGTTTGCTCTGCTCAATCGGACCGAGGAACATTTCATACAAGCGAAGAGTGTCGGCGCCGTAGCGTTCTACAATATCGTCGGGGTTGACTACGTTGAACATCGATTTTGACATTTTCTCAACAGCGTAGCCACATACATATTTGCCATCTTCCAGCACAAATTGAGCATCGTTAAATTCGGGACGCCAGTTGCGGAATTTTTCTGTATCGAGGATGTCGTTGCTTACAATGTTTACATCGACGTGAATCGGGGTGACGTCATAGTCTTTTTTCAAACCGGCCGACACAAAGGTGTTGGTGTCTTTGATACGGTAAACAAAGTTGCTTCGACCTTGTATCATGCCTTGGTTGATGAGTTTTTTGAAGGGCTCGGGTTCGCAAATCAAGCCGAGGTCGTAGAGGAATTTGTTCCAGAAACGGCTGTAGATAAGGTGACCTGTAGCGTGCTCGGTGCCGCCTACATAGAGGTCGACATTGCGCCAATATTCATTGGCCTCTTTGCTTACCAAAGCGTCGTTGTTGCGCGGGTCCATGTATCGCAGATAGTAGGCCGATGAGCCTGCAAAACCGGGCATGGTGCATTTTTCCAACTCCCAACCTTCGTCGGTTTTCCAGTTTTTAGCGCGACCCAATGGAGGTTCGCCGCTCTCGGTAGGCAGGTATTTGTCTACTTCGGGGAGCATCAACGGGAGTTTTTCAACGTCGAGCATGTATGGGATGCCATCTTTATAATATACGGGGAATGGTTCGCCCCAATAGCGTTGGCGGCTAAAGATAGCGTCGCGCAGGCGATAGTTGGTTTTGATGCGGCCAATGCCTTTTTTCTCTACAAACTCTTTGGTAGCTTGGATAGCATCTTTCACTTCGAGGCCGTTGAGGTTGAGTTCGGGGCCTTCAGAGTTGATCATCTTGCCGCTCTTGGCATCGTAGCTTTCTTCGCTTACGTCGGCACCTTCAATCAAGGGGATGATAGGCAAGTCGAAGCGACGAGCAAAAGCGTAGTCGCGACTGTCGTGAGCAGGCACGGCCATGATGGCACCGGTGCCGTAGCCGGCGAGCACGTAGTCGCTCACCCATACGGGAATTTTTTTGCCGTTGAGCGGGTTGATGGCATAAGCTCCGGTAAAGACGCCGGTGACGGTTTTGTCGATCATGCGCTCGCGCTCGGTTTTGTGTTTGATGCTGTTGATGTAGTCGTCTACAGCAGCTTTTTGGTCGGCGGTAGTGATTTGGTTTACGTATTTGCTTTCGGGAGCAAGCACCATAAAGGTGACGCCAAAGACGGTGTCGGCACGTGTTGTAAAGATATCGAGCACTACGTCGGAGTCGGCAATTTTAAATTTCATCTCTGTACCTTGAGATTTGCCAATCCAGTTGCGTTGAGTTTCTTTGAGTGAATCGGTCCAATCGATGGTATCCAATCCGTCGAGCAGACGTTGAGCGTAGGCCGATACACGCAGACACCATTGATACATCAATTTTTGCTCTACGGGGTAGCCACCGCGCAGCGACACACCTTCGCTCACTTCATCGTTGGCCAACACAGTGCCCAATTTAGGACACCAGTTAACCATCGTGTTGCCAAGGTAGGCCAGACGATAGTTCATCAAAGTGTCGCTCTTTTGTTTTTCGTTGTAGTCGTGCCATTGCTTGGCAGTGAAATGGAGCTCTTTTGTTGAGGCTACGTTGATGCCTTCGCTACCATGTTTTTCGAAGTGAGCTATGAGCTGACCTATGTTTTCGGCTTTGTTGGTAGAGTTGTCATAATAGGAGTTGAACATTTTAATAAATGCCCATTGAGTCCATTTATAATATTCGGGGTCGCAAGTTTTGATTTCGCGGTCCCAGTCGTAGCAAAAACCGATTTTGTCGAGCTGCGAACGATAGCGGGCAATGTTTTGGCGGGTAGTTACCTCGGGGTGTTGACCGGTTTGGATAGCATATTGCTCGGCGGGCAAGCCATAAGCGTCGTAGCCCATAGGGTGGAGCACATTGAAGCCCTGCAAACGTTTGTAGCGAGAAAAAATATCAGAAGCAATGTAACCAAGGGGATGACCTACGTGCAAACCTGCTCCCGAGGGATAAGGGAACATGTCGAGCACATAAAATTTAGGTTTGTCTTGATTGATTTGGCAGCGGTAGGTTTGATTTTCTTTCCAATACTGTTGCCAGCGTTGTTCGATATCTCGATGGTTGTATTCCATTACTTTTATTTTTGTGTAGTTTTATATTATCTGATTGTGTTTAGAGGCCAAGTTTGGCAGAGATGTTGAGCATCTTCTCGATTGGGCGACGGGCTTTGTCGGCGACAGCGGGGTCTACTTCGATTGCCGGTGACTCGTTTTTGAGACAGTCGCGCAGCTTCTCGAGTGTGTTTAGCTTCATGAAGTTGCAATCGTTGCAGCCACATGTAGAGTCGATGGGGGGAGCTGCAATAAACTCTTTTTCGGGACAAGCTTTTTGCATCTGATGAATGATGCCGCTCTCGGTGGCTACTATAAATTGGCGGCTATCGCTCTGCTTTGCATAGTTGAGCAGGGCTGCGGTAGAGCCAACTTTGTCGGCCAACAATACGACCTGACGCTTACACTCGGGGTGAACCAAGAGTTTGGCTTCGGGATATTGTTTTTTTAGTTCTACTATTTTTTCGAGAGAGAATTGTTCATGCACGTGGCAAGCACCGTCCCAAAGCACCATGTTGCGATTGGTGATAGAGTTGATATAGTTGCCCAAGTTGCGGTCGGGGCCGAAGATTATTTTCTCATCTTTGTCGAAGCTCTCTACGATTTGGCGGGCGTTGGAGGAGGTGACAACAACATCTGTCAGAGCCTTCACGGCAGCCGAGGTATTGACATAAGAAATGACAGTGTGGCCTGGGTGAGCTTTAATAAACTCCTCAAATTTGTCGGCGGGGCAGCTGTCGGCAAGCGAGCAGCCTGCATTGACATCGGGAATCAACACCTTCTTGTCGGGACACAAAATTTTGGCTGTCTCACCCATGAAGTGTACTCCACACAATACTATCATCGGTTCGCTCAGGCGCGATGCAATTTGAGCCAATGCCAACGAGTCGCCGATATAGTCGGCGATGTCTTGAATTTCGCCCTTCTGATAATAGTGTGCCAAAATCACGGCGCCCTTCTCTTTTTTGAGTTTTAAGATCTCAGCCTTCAAAGCTTCGTTGTTGGTTTTGAGGGGAGCGCTGCATTTGTTATTATCTACACTCATTTCTTATATTTTAAATTTTAGATTTTTAAAAAATTCTTTTTCAATAATAGTAATAAGCAGTGTTAATAACGGCAATAACTTTTTTGCTTAAAGCTTGTTTTTTAAGTTATTTGTATATCTCCGAGGCTTATCTTCAACTTTTCTACATGTCTAAAGCTTGAATAAGTGGGAGTTATAGACGTTATTAACATGGTGTTTATAACGTGCAAAGTTAATAATTTTCCTGCAAATGTGTGTTTAAAATAGTTGAAATATAGGTTTAGAATCTATCTAAATATTAGTGGTAACTTTTTTGGAGCTTTACACTGTTTTTTATAAGCCGTTATGTGATGGTGAAATGCAACTATACTTATCAAAATCGTTCATCATATTTTCAACATCTTTCTACATAGTTATCAACATAGGTTTATAACACCGATTTTGGTCGATTGTCGACGAGGTGGTAAGCTACTGTTTTTAAGCCGTATTTTATCAAGGCAGTTTACACTAAACTTACATGGTTATTTACAGGTTATAAACACCATAAAACATTTGTAATCATGCTTTTACGAACGTTATAAACACTATGTTGATAACTGTTGTAAACAGGGTGTTGATAAAGTTGAAAGTGGTTAATAATAGTAGGGTAGAAAAAGATTTTTGGGTTTAAGGTTTTTATTACGATGAAGATTGGTTAAATTTGCACTACAAGATAGTTTATTATTAACCTCACATTTTAATCGAGCTATAATGAACCTCTATATTTCTCACAACTATCGCAATCTTACCTCCGCGGGCAACAAAGCCAAAAGCGATATGGAGGATATCATGGCCCTTGAGGGTTATCGCAACATAGGGTTGCAGCGCTCTTATCATAGCGGTAAGGCAGCCAACACGCTTTTGAATTTTTTTGGCATTGTGAAAGCGGCTTTTTCTATTCATAAGGGCGATACTTTGGTGCTGCAATATCCACTGAAAAAATACTTCTCTTTTATATGTAGGGTGGCCCGTTTCAAGGGTGCTCGCACTATAGCTTTGGTGCATGATTTGGGAAGCTGTCGACGCAAGGCGCTGACGGTGGAGAAGGAGCTAAGGAGGTTGGGAAGAGCCGACCATGTAATAGCTACCAACACCGTGATGATGCGCCATCTCAAGAAGCTCGGTTTGAAATCTTCGCTCTCGAGTCTTGATTTGTGGGATTATCTCAGCGAGGCCAACCCTGCCAACTCGCGCGTAAGAGACCGTGAGATGAGAGTGGCCTATGCCGGGTCGCTCAACCGCAGGAAGAATGCTTTTCTATGGTCGTGGGGCGATGTTATCAACGGCTACTCTGTCGACATCTATGGACAAGGATTCAGGATGGATCAAGTGGCCCATCCCGAATGTTTTGTCGACCATGGTTTTGTCGATTCAGAGCAATTGATATCGGGCATCACCGGCGATTTTGGTTTGGTTTGGGACGGCGATTCTTTGAATAGTTGCAAAGGCGACTTTGGCGAATATCTCGCTCTGAACACGCCTCACAAATTGTCGCTCTACCTGCGTGCTCGTCTGCCGATTATTATATGGCGCGGAGCTGCGTTGGCTCATTTGGTAAGGGAGATGGGTGTGGGTATCACCGTAAATTCGCTTGCCGATATTTCAAAGGCTATTTCGGCCATTACCCCGGCTGAATATATAAGGATGAAAGGCAATGTCGACGTTTTGTGCGACAAGATTTCAAAAGGCTTTTTCTTCCGTCGCGCTCTGAAAGAGTCGATCGACATACTTAATAAAAGCGGCAAATAAAATAAATGATGGCAAATAAAGTAAAATCTTTTTTTAGCGACTCTCTCTCTGTGTCGGAGCAACAGCAGCTCAATAATATGTTTTGTAACGGAGTCGATGAAGGCGCTAAGCAGATTTATCGAGGGGCTCGCAATACGCTCTACGATTTTACGCTTGCCTCGGGTCGCCGTGTATGCATAAAGCATTTTCGCAAGGCCAAGTTTCCCAACAGCTATATCTACACCAACTTGCGCCATAGCAAAGCCCATCGCTCTTTCACTCATGCTCAACGCCTTTTACAACTCGGTTTTCTCACTCCTGCGCCCCTGGCCTACAGCGAGACTAAACGTGGGTTGAAGCTCAAAGAGAGCTACTATGTATGTGAGTTTTTAGATTTGCCCAACATACGCCAGTGGTATAGTTGCGACGACACAGAGGCTTTTACGGCAGCGTTGGCTCAGGAGATGCTGAGGCTTCATCGCGCGGGAGTGCTCCATCGCGATTTCTCTCCCGGCAACATACTCTACGATCATAGTGACAATGTTGGCTACAAGTTTTATTATGTCGACCTTAATCGTATGAACTTCAACGTAGCCAACAGGAAGCGCCTGATGAGGATGTTTCGTAGCATATCGCTTGAGGCTGAGCCTACCGAGCGCTTGGCTCGCGCTTATGCCGAGGCCGCTTCTCTGCGCCCCGACATCGTGGCTGCGGCTGCCATTGGTTCGCTCAATAGCTATCTGCGCTCAAAGGCTCGCCATCGTCGCCTAAAACGTATGCTTCATCTTTCAAAAAAATAAACTTCACAAATAATAATACCGATGAAAAAAATATTATTCTCTCTCGCTTTTATGCTGTCGGCCTTGGTGGCAGGCGCTTGGGGCCAAAAGGGCCACGATGTCACTGTCTACATTGCCGAGCAACATCTGACGCCCAAAGCTCACGCTGCGGTCGACTCTCTATTGCAAGGTCGCTCGATGGTTTATTGGGCCAATTGGCTCGACAATGCCTCTCACACTCGCGACTATGCCTATACCAAAACGTGGCACTATAAAAATATCGACGATGGTGAACGCTACGAGGAGGCTCAAGCCAATCCCGCCGGCGACGCTGTTGTCGCTATCAAGCAACAGGTAGAGATACTCTCCGACCCAACTACTACTAAAGACCAAGCTCAGCTATCGCTGAAAATACTTCTCCATATCATGGGCGATCTCCATCAGCCTATGCATCTTGGCCATGCAACCGACCTTGGTGGCAACCGCACTGCCGTGAAGTTTTTCAACAATTCTACCAACCTGCATTCGCTTTGGGACACTTCGCTTGTCGACAGTGCCCACAAATGGAGCTACACTGAGTGGAGTCAGCAAATCGACCGCCCCGCAACCTACAATTATGATGAAATCGTAGCCGGTACGGTCGACGATTGGGCTCGCCAAACTCTCGACATCGCTACCAAGGTTTATCGTTCTTTCCCAAAGGACTATAAAGCTTCTTACAACGATATCGCTTATTGGACTCCAACTATCGAGCAACAATTGCTCCGCGGTGGCCTCCGCTTGGCTCACCTCCTCAATCAGATTTTCGA
>CAZBBL010000062.1:0-10657 GCA_964490275.1 uncultured Barnesiella sp. | reverse complement strand
AATCAACATATAAATTAAACCTATTCCGAGTCAACTTTTTTCAGGACGATACAACCTGACCCTCAAAAGCTTCCCATCATCAAACGCCTGAGCCCGTGAAGCCTCCACCCTCCTTGTAGCAGCGAAATTCATTTCGCCCGCCGCCATAAAACGATTGTAAACCAGGCTAATATCGTCGCGAGAGCGACGAACTTGTTGGGAACCGAGGACGAAACACCCCCTCAAAAGAAACCAACAAAACTGTGATTTGTCGGTTTACGTGAAAATTCGTAACTTTGTGCCATAATACATCTTTATCTATGGAAAGAAAGGTCAGAGTAAGATTTGCACCGTCACCGACGGGCCCACTACATATCGGAGGTGTCCGCACCGCCCTTTACAACTATCTTTTTGCTCGCCGCAACGGTGGCGACATGATTCTTCGCATCGAAGACACCGACTCACAACGCTTTGTCCCCGGAGCTGAAGAATATATCAATGAAGCACTTAGCTGGCTCGGTATCGGCATCGACGAAGGCGTGCGCGAAGGTGGCAAATATGGCCCCTACAAACAGAGCGAACGCCGCGACATCTATCGCCAACACGTCAAAACCTTGCTCGACAACGGCCGTGCCTACATCGCTTTCGACACCCCACAAGAACTCGAAGCTGCACGCGCCGCTACACCCAACTTTCAATACGACGCCTCTACACGCCTTACGATGCGCAACTCGCTGACCATCCCGGCCGACGAAGTGAAAGCGCTCATCGACAACGGCGAAAAATATGTGGTACGTTTCAAAATTGAGCCCGGCCGCGACATCGTCGTCAACGACCTCATTCGTGGCAAAGTCACTATCAACTCATCAGTGCTCGACGACAAAGTGCTCTACAAAAGCGCCGACGACCTGCCTACCTACCACCTCGCCAACATTGTCGACGACCACTTGATGGAAGTGAGCCACGTGATTCGTGGCGAAGAATGGCTCCCCTCGGCTCCCCTCCACGTGCTCCTCTACGAAGCTTTCGGCTGGACCGACACCATGCCTGCATTTGTCCACCTCCCCTTGTTGCTCAAACCCGACGGCAAAGGCAAACTCTCTAAACGCGATGGCGACCGCCTCGGTTTCCCCGTATTCCCCTTGGAATGGCACGACCCCAAAAGCGGCGAAATCTCATCGGGATACCGCGAAAAAGGCTACTTGCCACAAGCCGTCGTCAACTTCTTGGCCCTGCTTGGATGGAACCCCGGCGACGACACCGAAATAATGTCGATGCAAGAGCTTATCGATAAATTCTCGTTTGACCACTGCTCAAAATCGGGTGCAAAATTCGATTTCGAAAAAGGCAAATGGTTCAACCACAAATATCTGCAAATGCTCCCCGACGCAGAGCTCGCAGCAATGTTCAAACCCGTTCTCGAAGAAAACGGCGTCGACACCTCGCTCTTCACCGACGAATATATCACACGCGCCGTAGCAATGGTCAAAGACCGCGTCAACTTCGTCAAAGACCTTTGGGAGCAAGCTCGATTCTTCTTCGTAGCCCCCGAAAGCTACGACCCCAAAGCCGTCAAAAAACGTTGGAGCGATGCCACTCCCGAGATTCTAACACAATTGGTAGCGCGTCTGCGCGCACTCCCCTCGCTCGAGCCTAAAGCTGCCGAAGACGACATCATCGGTTGGATCACCCAACAAGGCTTCCACATGGGCAACGTCATGAATGCCTTCCGCCTTACCGTAGTCGGCGAATGCAAAGGCCCCCACATGTTTGACATCGTCGAACTCATGGGCATTGATGAAATAAGCAACCGCGTAAACCGCGGCATTCAAAACATTTCCGTCGCTCAATAATTGAATCCGTTATATAACATCGGCATACACGCCTACGCCGGAGCCGCCTCATTGGTGGCTCTGCGTAGCGACAAAGTAGACAAGATGCGTCGAGGCCAAAAGCTCACATTCGACTATCTCGCTCAACGCTTGGCCAATCGCCCCGGATGCATTTGGTTTCACGCAGCTTCGCTCGGCGAATTTGAGCAGGGACGTCCAATGATAGAGCGTCTCAGACGCGAGCATCCACGGCGCCCAATACTACTCACATTCTTCTCGCCATCGGGCTACGAAGTGAGAAAAAACTACGACCAAGTCGACGCTGTCGCCTATCTGCCCTTTGACACCCCGGCCAACGTACGCCGCTTTTTAGATATCGTCAACCCCGCGATGGCGATATTCATCAAATATGAATTTTGGGGCAACTACCTTCAGCAGCTCGACAAACGCCACATCCCTACCTACATCATCTCTTCAATCTTCCGCCCGAAACAAATCTTCTTCAAACCTTGGGGAGGTATGTTTCGCACGATGCTGCGTCGCTTCACTCACATCTACGTGCAAGACGACGCCTCAGCCGACTTGCTCGCTTCGCTTCAACTCAGCGACCGCGTTACCGTCGCCGGCGACACACGCTTCGACCGCGTCACCGACATTATGAACTCCACATTTGATATGCCGCAAGTAGAGCAATTCCTCGCCGGAGCCGACACCCGCATCATCTTTGGCAGCAGCTGGGAACCCGACGAAGACCTCTACATACCATATCTCAACTCACATCCCGAGATAAAAGCCGTCATCGCTCCCCACGAGATGAAAGGCAACCGCATAGAACGCCTTGCCGCTCGACTGACCAACGGAGCCGTTGCCCTCTCTAAAATGAATGGCGCAACAGATGCTCAAGCCATCATCGTCGACTCATTCGGCAAACTCTCGAGCATCTACCGCTACGGCAACATCGCCTATATCGGAGGCGGATTCGGCGTCGGTATCCACAACATCAACGAAGCCGCCGTCTATGGCATGCCGGTTGTATTTGGCCCGCGCTACGACAAATTCAAAGAAGCCCACGACATGATAGCCCTCGGCGCAGCCTTCTCTATCAACTCGGCCGACAGCCTGACAGCCACTTTCGACAAGCTCACAGGCGACAAAAATGCATTGGCCGACGCCGCCGATAAAGCTCGCAAATATATCGTCGACAACCTCGGCGCTACCGACCGCATTTATCGCGATATTTTCCCCGAGAAATAACCATTTGTTATTGCAAATTTTTTATCTTTGCAACACCATCTCCCACCCTACCATTATCGGGCGGTCGTGGCACAACATTTGTTCAAAAATCTTAAACCAGTCGTAACGCAATGAACGAAGACAAGATTAAAGAGCTCCGCAAAGACCCCGACGGACTTCTCACCTACGAATATATAGCCAACAATATCGACGTATGCTTCGACGATATCGACCTTCTTGTCGACAACATGATAAATGTCGACACTACCGGACAATTTCTCGTTAGCGCAGCTCGCTATCTCAACGCTATCGACCCCGAAAAATTCCACGCCGCTATCGACCGCCTCGTTGCCGCCGCCATCGACAAAGACCGCGAACGTCGCTATATCGGCGACCTGCTCGAAAGCCTCTATGGCGCCGACTATCAACAACGTGCCGAGCAGCTCAGCCAAACCGACAACAACTTCCGTCGCATCTACAAACGACTTTTCACAACCGGTATCTGATGAAACGCGTCTTTTCTCTCTTAGCTATCTCGCTATGCCTGTTCAGCAGCGCATGCAAATCTGCCGACAAACTTCCGTCAAACTCTGATAACACCATTCTGATGAGCAATTCTACAACCAACGTCGACTCTCTCAACAACCTCAAAGCCGAAGACACCCTTATCAAAATCGCAACCTCTGAAGGCGACATCACCGTTCGCCTCTTCGGCGACACCCCTATCCACACCAACAACTTCATAAAATTGGCCAAAGAGGGCTACTACGACGGCGTGCTCTTCCACCGTGTTATCAACGACTTCATGATACAAACCGGCGACCCCAACTCAAAAAACGCCCCTAAAGGCAAAATGCTTGGCGACGGCGAACCCGGCTACACCCTCCCCGCCGAATTTGTCTACCCAAAACACTACCACAAATATGGCGCTTTGGCAGCTGCTCGCCTCGGCGACAACGAAAACCCCGAAAAACGCTCCTCGGGCTCTCAATTCTACATCGTCACCGGACGCAAATTCAACGCCGGCCAACTCGACCAAATGGAGAAACGCATGGACATGGCTCAGCAACAAGAAATCTTCAACCGCCTGGCCTCTGAAAACCGCGACTCCATCATGGCCTTGCGCCGCAACCGCGACCAAGCCGGTCTGCAACAGCTCCAAGAGCAACTCGTAGCTCTCACCCAAGCCGAAGCCGCCAAACACCCCTACAAATACACCGAGCAACAACGACAAGACTATATCAATGTCGGCGGGACTCCCCACCTCGACGGCTCCTACACCGTCTTTGGCGAAGTAGTCACCGGCATGGAAGTTGTTGACAAAATACAAAAAGCCGAAACCGACGGCAACGACCGCCCTCTCAACGACATCAAAATACTGTCGATGACTGTCTTGGATAAATAGACCGATATGATTGAAACAACGCGCTTCACGCTCGACAACGGACTGCGCGTGGTGCACAACCGCGACGCTTCTACCGCGATGGTCGCCATCAACATCCTATACAACGTAGGCGCTCGCGACGAAGACCCTCAAATGACCGGTCTGGCTCACTTGTTTGAGCACCTGATGTTTGGCGGCTCGGCCAACATTCCCGACTTTGACAGCGAATTGCAACGCGCCGGCGGTGTCTCCAACGCCTGGACAAGCAACGACTTTACCAACTTCTACGACGTAGTGCCCGCTCAAAACGTCGAGACAGCCCTTTGGTTGGAGAGCGACCGCATGCTCGCCCTGTCGTTTGACCAACGCTCGTTAGACATTCAGCGCAGCGTCGTCATCGAAGAGTTTAAGCAACAGTGCCTCAACCGCCCATTCGGCGACATGAGCCACTATCTGCGCCGTATGGTCTACACCGTTCACCCCTATCGCTTCCCCGTCATAGGCAAAGAAATTGCCGACCTCGAAAAGGTAACCATCGACGACATACGCCAATTCTTCTACTCCCACTATGCCCCCAACAACGCCGTGTTGGCCATATCGGGAAATATCACAGCCGACAATGCTCGACGCCTTATCGAAAAATGGTTTGGCGACATCCCCGGCCGCGACATCGCGCCTCGTCTCTACCCTCGCGAACCGTTGCAGACATCCCCACGCCAAGCCTCAGCCTCGGGGCGCGTAAGCTGCACGGCGCTGACTCTGGCCTATCCGATGGAAGCTTACGGCTCACGCCAATATTTCGGAGCCGACCTGCTCACCGACCTGCTCGCCAACGGCCCGGCTTCTCGCTTTTACCGCCGCCTGCTTATCGCCACCGACATCTTCTCCGAAATCGACGCCTCAATCCTCGGCTGCGAAGAGCCGGGTATGCTCATGGTCAACGCCAAGTTGATCGACGGTAGCGACAAAGGTATCAAACGCGCCCTCGACGCTATCGACCGCGAAATCGACGACATCTGCCAAAACACCATAGAGCAACGCCAACTGACACGCGCCGTCAACCGCATGGAGTCGGCTGCCACATTTGCCAACATCAGCTATCTCAACAAAGCTCAAGCCCTTGCCCTATGCGAGATGCACGGCGAAGACATCAACCGCGCCATGGAGCCCTACCGCAAACTGACGCCCGACGACATCCGCTCTACAGCCCAACAAATCTTCGACCCGTCGCGACGCTCAACATTAATCTACTCACCCTGCCAAGATAATTGATGCACAAGCTATTGAGGATATTATCGGTAATCATCGCCACAGCGCTCATTACAGCCTGTAGCTCTACCCGCCATGTCCCCGACGGCAAGCTATTGCTCAACTCCGTGAAAATCGACGTCGGCGACAATTCCGAAGTCGACCAAACCACCATGCTCAACTATCTGCGCCAACAGCCCAACCATACCGTGCTCTGGTGTTGCAAACTCCAACTCGGCGTCTACAACATCTCGGGCCGCGACTCCACTAAATGGTACAACCGTTGGATACGCAAACTCGGCGAAGAGCCGGCCATTTATAGCCCTGAGCTTACCGAGCAATCTCGCCGACAGCTGCAACTCGCCATGGTAAACCGCGGCTACAACTCGGCCGTCGTCACCGTCGACTCTATCAAGCGCGTCGACAAAAAGAAAATCGATTTAGTTTATCACATCGATGCCGGTCAACCCCACTATGTGCAAACCGTCAGCTACCAATTTGACGACCCAGAAATCGGCAAGATACTCCAAGCCGACACCGCTCTTATCGCCATACCGCAAGGAAGCCACCTCAACCGCGACGACCTCGACGCTCGCCGCGGAGCCATCACCGCCAACCTTCGCGACAAAGGCTACTACGCCTTCAACAAAGATTTCATCACATTCTACGCCGACACGCTCGAAGGCTCCAAAGCCGTCGACCTGACAATGCTCGTGCGACGTCCCGACGTAGCCCCCGACGGCTCCCAAGCAAGCCATCAACGCTATATCATAGGCAACGTAGTGTTCGTCACCGACTATGACATGAACAGCGCCAAAGCCGCCGTGCAAGACACCGTCAGCTACAAAGATATCTCGGTAATCTACGGCAAAGACCACTACCTGCGTCCGTCGCTGCTCTACGAAAAATGCTACATCCGTCCCGACCAACCATATAGCGCATCAGACGTCAACCGCACCTACGAAGCCCTCTCGCAATTGGGCATCGTAAAATATGTCAACATCGTCATGGACCCTGCAGCCACCATCGGCAGCGACCAATTGCTCAACGCCTATATCTACCTGTCGCGCACCAAAAAACAGGGCGTATCGTTCGAGCTCGAAGGCACCAACTCTGAGGGCGACCTTGGCTTTGGCCTTGGCGTCACCTACCGCCACCGCAACCTCGCTCGTGGTTCTGAACTCCTCACCGCCAAATTTCGCGGCTCATACGAGAGCCTCTCGGGCGACCTCGACGGCCTCATCAACAACCGCTACACAGAGTTTAGCGGCGAAGTAGGCATCACATTCCCCAAATTTGAAGCCCCGTTTATCTCTAACAACTTCAAAAAACGCGTCAAAGCCTCAACCGAATTTGCCCTGTCGTTCAACCACCAAGAACGACCCGAATATACCCGCATCATCTTTGGCGGCGCTTGGAAATATCGCTGGGTCAACCGCCAAAACACCATGCGCCATACCTACGACTTTGTCGATATCAACTTCGTGCACCTGCCTCGTAGCACCACCGACTTTATCAACACTATTGCGCCCGACAACCCCCTGCTGCGCTATAGCTACGAAGACCACTTGATAATGCGCATGGGATATACCTACTACCGCACCAACCGTATCTTCACATCCGCCGCCGAACGATTGAAAAACGCCTACCAAAGCGATATTTGGACCATACGCGCATCAATCGAAACCGCCGGCAACTTCCTCTATGCCATCTCCTCAATCGTCGGACAAAACCGCTCTGACGGCGCTTACAAAATATTCAACACCCCCTACTCTCAATACGCCAAAGTAGACTTCGACTACTCTCGAAGCCACTACTTCAATCGTCGCACATCGCTGGCCTGGCACGTTGGAGCCGGCCTGGGCGTGCCCTACGGCAACTCCTCAATGATACCGTTCGAGAAACGCTTCTATGCCGGCGGCGCCAACTCGGTGCGTGGATGGGGCGTGCGCACACTCGGCCCCGGCAGCTACGACTCGCGCAACTCCGTCACCGACTTTATCAACCAATGCGGCGACATACGCCTCGACCTCAACGTAGAGTATCGTATGAAACTCTTTTGGGTGATGGAGGGCGCAATATTTGTCGACGCCGGCAATATCTGGACTATCCACAACTATCAAAACCAACCCGGAGGAATGTTTAAATTCAACCGTTTCTATAAAGAAATCGCAGCCGCCTATGGCATCGGCATCCGCCTCGACTTCGACTACTTCTTGCTCCGCTTAGACCTCGGCATGAAAGCCCACAACCCGGCGCAAGGTCAAGAGCCCTGGCCGCTGATCAACCCCAAATGGGGCCGCGACGCCACATTTCATTTCTCCATAGGATATCCATTCTAACTGTCAATTTCTATCTCAGACACTACTATGAAATCGCTCGTAATCTTCGACCTCGACGGCACACTTCTCAACACCATCGACGACCTCGGCGCCGCCTCAAACTATGCCTTGGCCCAAGCAGGATACCCAACCCACCATATATCGTCATACCCCCACTTTGTCGGCAATGGCATTACCCGACTGCTCGAACGCGTCGTGCCCGCCGGCGAAGACAACCCCGAAAATATCGCCAAGCTACGCGAGATATTCACCGGCTACTACAATGAGCATTTAGCCGACTTTACACGCCCATATCCGGGCATCACAGAGTTGGTCGACGAATTGGCCTCACGCAACGTCGCCATGGCCGTAGCGTCAAATAAATACATCGAGGCCACGCGTGCCTTGGTCACTCACTTCTTCCCAAACATACCCTGGGTAGCCATCGAAGGACAGCGCACAGGCGTCCCCGTTAAGCCCGACCCCTCAATCGTGTTCGGCATATTGTCGCAACACCCCACCCCAAAAGCCAACACCATCTATGTCGGCGACTCGGCCGTAGATATGGAGACGGCACGCCGCGCCGCCATTGAGTCGGTTGGCGTCAGCTGGGGATTTCGCACGGTGCGCGAGCTCAACGAAGCCTATGCCGACCACATCATCGACTCGCCTCAACAACTGCTATCGCTGCTCTAAAAATACCGATACACAGCAGCGGAGGCTGCAACCACTGTCGGTTGCAGCCTCCGTTGATATTTACGCGGGGATGCGTCGATTAGCGATGGACGGCTTACTCCTCTGTTACGCGGTTCTTGGCTTTTGTTTTGGTTTTAGTAGATGACGACTCGAGGTCTTTCTCCTCTTTGAGGTCAATTTCGTTGCGGTTGGCGTCAATCACGCGATATTGCAGATAGGCCAACGATTGGTCGGGGAGCACTTTAAACTTGCCTCCGAGTTCCTTACGCCATTTGCGTACGGTAGAAATCAATCCTTTTTTGAGATATGCATCGACGAAGGGATGGACATACATCGTGAAGTTTTTGACATTGAGCGTGTTGACCAAATAGTCGAGTTTTTCTTTGAGGGTATCGGTAAACAGCAATGAGGGTTGCACTTCGCCTTTGCCAAAGCAAGAGGGACAGGCCTCAGTGGTGACGATATCCAGAGCGGGGCGCACGCGTTGGCGTGTGATTTGCATCAGTCCAAACTTACTCAAGGGCAAGATATTATGGCGAGCGCGATCGTTAGCCATTATTTCTCGCATATGCTCATAGAGTTTTTGGCGATGCTCGTTTTTGTTCATGTCGATAAAGTCGATGACGATGATGCCGCCCATATCACGTAGGCGCAATTGGCGAGCTATTTCGTCGGCGGCTCTGAGGTTTACTTCGAGGGCATTGCTCTCTTGGTCGGCGTCGGCCTTCGTACGGTTGCCCGAGTTGACGTCGATGACGTGGAGCGCCTCGGTATGCTCAATGATGATGTAGGCTCCCGACTTGAATGAAACCGTCTTTCCGAATGACGATTTTATTTGTTTTGTAATGTTGAAGCTGTCAAAAATCGGTTGCTCCTTGTCGTAGAGTTTTACAATCTCTGCACGCTCGGGAGCGATAATGCTGACATACTTTTGAATTTGAGCTTTTACCTCGGCGTCGTTGACATAGATATTCTCGAAGTCGGGCGAGAAAATGTCGCGCAGCACGCCTACTATGCGGCTCTCCTCTTCAAAGATGAGCTGAGGAGCCTCAACTTTTTGGGCTTTAGCGATAGTGTCCTCCCAACATTGCACCAATGTCTTGAGTTCGTGGACGAGCTCGGCCACGCGTTTACCTTCGGCCGACGTGCGAATAATCACGCCGAAGTTTTTGGGTTTGATGCTTTCGATGAGCTGGCGCAAGCGTAGCTTCTCCTCGGTTGATTTGATTTTTTGGGAGATGGAGATTTTATCGCTGAAGGGAATAAGCACCATGTAGCGGCCGGTGAAAGTCAGTTCGGTTGTCAATCGCGGGCCTTTGGAGGAAATAGGCTCTTTGACGATTTGCACCATCAATTGACGGCCCGACTCAAGAAGGTCGGGGATAGAGCCATGTTTGTCGATGTCGGGACGGAGTTTGAGCTTAGACAACTGCGGAGTTTTCTTTTTGTCTTCGAGCAGTTGTGTCAGAAACTCCTGATAGGAATTGAAATGGGGGCCAAGATCCAGGTAATGAAGGAAAGCGTCTTTTTCGTAACCGACGTTGACAAATGCGGCATTCAAACCCGGCATCAGTTTTTTCACCTTGGCCAGGTAGATGTCGCCAACGGCGTAAGCGAGGCTGCGCGACTCTTTTTGCAGGGAAACCAGGCGTCCCTCTTCCAAAAGAGCTATTGAAACCTCTGCCGGTTGTACGTCTACGATTAATTCGCTTTTCATGTCACGTGTTGTACTGGGTAGAGTTGAGTGGGTTAGTGTCTTTGTGTGTGTTTTCTTCTAAAAAAATACATACAATAAAAAACGCAAGAACAAACTCTATGTGGCGCGTAGTGCGCGACACATTAAAGTTTGTCCTGTATAGCGTTTGCGCTTAAAGCTGTTCAAGAAGCTTATTTCTTCTTGTGACGATTCTTTCTCAGGCGTTTTTTGCGTTTGTGAGTAGCCATCTTGTGGCCTTTTCTTTTCT
>CAZBBL010000061.1:0-10947 GCA_964490275.1 uncultured Barnesiella sp. | reverse complement strand
GCTTATTTTTGTTTTAAATGAAAGAGCCGTGTCAAATAGTGATGCGGCGCGTGGTGTTGCCGGCTTTGAGGATATATATGCCGCGAGTGGGCAGGCGGAAGCGTGCTCCACCCGGGGCGACGGTGGTCTTGGTGATTGGCTGGCCTAAGATTGAGAAGATGCTGACTACGACTGGTTGAGCAGTGAAAACATATACCATGCCATCGCGTACGGTCACTTCGATTTGGTCGCCGTCGAGGAGCTCGACGATGCCGGCGGTGTCGCGTTGCGAAAGCTTTTCCCAGGCCGACGACGCGGTGGCTGCGACCATCGTAAAGGCGATGAGCAGCGAGGCCAAAGAGGCAGCGAGGCGGCGGCTGAGGGTGGTCATATTACTATTGTCTATACATACATGGCCTCAATCTCGCGGGCATAAAGGGTGTTGATGACCGGACGGCGTATTTTGAGCGTGTTGGTCAGCTCGCCTGTTTCCATCGAGAAAGCGCGAGGCAAGAGGGTGAATTTTTTTATTTTTTCGAAGCTTGCAAAGCCTTTTTGGAGGCTTTCGATGCGTTGCTCAATCATCAGACGTATCTCGTTGTTTTTCACCAAGTCTTCGATACTTTGATATCTGATTTTGTGGCTGTTGGCATATTCTTTAAGGGCCTCGAAGGCGGGAATGATGATGGCGGTGACGTATTTGCGCTTGTCGCCGATGACGGCCACTTGCTCGATATAAAGGTCTTCGCCGAGCACGGTTTCGAGAGCTTGAGGCGCTATATATTTGCCGTTGGAGGTTTTGAACAGGTCTTTGATACGATCGGTGAGTATCAGCGAACCGTTTTGGTTGATGCGGCCACAGTCGCCGGTGCGGAACCATCCGTCGGCGGTGAAGGCTTCGGCCGTGGCTTGTGGCTTGTTGAAATATCCGCGCATGACGGTTGGGCCTTTGACCAAAATCTCGTCGTTGGCTCCGATTTTCACCTCTACGCCGTCGAGCACTTTGCCGATGGTGCCTATTTCGTAGCCCGTGGGCGGGAAGAGGCTGACGGTGGCAGTGGTTTCAGACAGGCCGTAGCCGATAAGTATATTGATGCCGCAGCTGTGGAAAAATTCGGTGATATTGGGGCTCAGCGGGGCGCCGGCAGTGGGAAATATATTGCCGTTTTCGATACCTACCAAGCGCTGGAACGGGCGTAGCACGTGTTTGTTGAAAAATCGATATTGCAGCTCGGTGAGATATGGCGCTTTGAGGCCTTTGGCTTTGTAGTCGAGATTGCGACGATGGCCTGTTTTTATGGCGCGGTCAATCATCCATTTACGGAAGCCTTTCATTTGGCCAAACTTTTCTTGGACGGCGGTGTAGACTTTTTCCCAGAAGCGAGGCACGGAGCACATGCAGCTTGGGCGCACTTCCTTGATAGCTTTTTGGATGATGTGGGGGTCGGGGTTGATGTTGACCAAAATGCCTTTGTGGAGGCAGAAGTAGGTCCACGCTTTCTCAAATATATGGCTCAGCGGCAAGAAGCAGAGCGATGTGTCGTCGGCCGATAGCATCGAGAGGCTGCGGTCGTGAAACTCAATGGCTGCGTCGAAAGCCGAGTGGGGCAATATGGCCCCTTTGGGCTCGCCGGTGGTGCCTGATGTATAGATGAGAGTGGCTACGTCGTCGGGGCATGCTCTGGCGGTACGATTGGCCAGCTCTTGACGACAAAGGTCAGAGGCTTTTTCGCCGATGTTGAGCAGGTCGTCGTAGGAAATTGTGGTAGAGTCGTCGGCATGACGTTCAATTGGCTCGACGGCGATGATTTGTTTGAGGCCGGGGCATTGCTGCGAGGCTTCGCGAGCTATTTGATATTGGTCGTTGTTGCCGACCAAGAGTATGCTTATTTGAGCGTCGTTGATGATATATGCAACTTGGTTGACACTACTTGTAGAATAGATTGACACCGGCACGGCGCGATTGGCGTAAGCGGCGAAGTCGGTGATGATAATTTCGGCACGATTGGCCGAGAAGATGCCTATATTGTCGGTCTCTTTTACCCCGAGCGTTTCGAAAGCAAGGGCGGCGTTTTCTACCTTATGGCGCAGCTCGCGCCAGGTAGTAGGCTCCCATACGTCGTCGCTGATGCGTTGGCTGAAAGCGACGCGATCGCCATAGCGATTGCTTTGTGACTCAACGAGGTTGGTGAGGGTATTTGTCATGTTAAGTTAGCTTATGTTTAGCTATAAGTCGGTGCAAAGGTAGCCACAAATAGTGTTATGTTAGTAACATTTGCCCCGTTTTTTTTGTTTTAGAGGGCCTTGATAGCTCTGATGGCTTCACCAATCCAGAGTACCAATGAGGTTGAGAGGATGATTATAAGCCAGTCGGAAATGCGCAACGGCACGACGTTGAACAGCTCACCACCGAGGCTCACTATAAACAGCTGACCAAAGAATATTACCATGGCGATGAAGATAAATTCGCCACAGTTGCGCAGTCGCAGTGCTGATTGGCCGGTGGCGAAGGCGCGAGCGTTGAACATATTCCAAAATTGTAGGAATACAAACACGGTGAAGAATAGGCTCAGCTCGTAGGGCGTTAACGAAGCATGGCCGGGGGCGCTGTGAGCCGACGACAGCAGCGTCGACAACGACTCAACGTCGTAGCGTTCTAATATCCAAAGCAAGCCCAAAAGAAGGATGAAGAATATGAATCCCACACCAAACACCAGTTGGCCCATCGGCCGGTTGATGATAAAGGCTTGGCGGTCGCGCGGACGATCGTGCATCACCTTGGGCGTTGGGGGCAAGGCTGCCAACGCCATGGCTGCAAACGTGTCCATAATGAGGTTTACCCAAAGCATTTGAGTGACCGACAACGGCGACTCCATGCCCATGAATGAGCCGGCCAAGACAATTAGACAGGCGGCTACGTTGACCGTCAGTTGGAAGAGTATGAAGCGCTGAATGTTGCGGTAGAGCGAGCGACCCCACATGACGGCGCGTCCGATTGATTTAAACGAGTTGTCGATGATGGTGATGTCGGAGGCTTCTTTGGCCACCGAAGTGCCGTCGCCCATCGACAGACCTACGTGAGCGGCGTTGAGGGCCGGGGCATCGTTGGTGCCGTCGCCGGTGACTGCTACCACCTCGTTGTTGGCTTGCAAGGCTTCGACCAATCGTTTTTTGTCCATGGGGCGGGCGCGGGCGATAATCTTGATGTCTTCGGCACGTTGGCGCAGCTGTTGGTCGGATAGGTTTGCAAATTCGTCGCCGGTGATGATATTGTCGGCAGTGTCGACATCGTCGTCCCAAAGGCCGATGCGACGACCGATTTCTTTGGCTGTGCCGGCGTTGTCGCCGGTGACGATTTTCACCTTAATGCCGGCATTGATAACTTCGCCAACTGCGGCCGGGGCTTCGTCGCGCACGGGGTCGGCGATAGCGGTGATGGCTGCAAACTCCAAGTCGGTGGCTTGCAGTTGCTTGCCGACGATGGGCGATGGGGCCGACTCGGGCAATCTCTGCCAAGCAAAAGCCAGGGTGCGCATTGCGCGGTTTTGATATTGCGAGAGCAGGGTGTCGACAGTGGTTTTGTCGGCGCCGGCGGGAAATCTCGTGCAGAGCCGGTAGACGATTTCGGGTGCACCTTTTACCAATAGCAAGCGTTGGCCGTCGTCGGTTTCGACAAATGTAGCCATAAATTTGCGCTCGGTAGAGAATGGCAATTGGTCGATAACGGTAGCGCTTTGTCGCAGGCTGAAATAGTCGATGCCGTTTTTGTCGAGCCATAGCAGCAAGGCTCCTTCGGTAGGGTTGCCGATTACGTCGGGGCCATCGGCCGAAGTTTTGTCGAGCTGTGCGGTAGAGTTGACAGCCATAGCCAAATGGAGCATGGCGTTGTCGCCGTTGAATAGGTTGACCGAGTCGATTTGCATGCGATTTTGGGTGAGAGTGCCGGTTTTGTCGGTGCAGATGACGGTGGTGGCGCCCATGGTTTCGCAAGCGTGGAGTTTGCGCACGAGGTTGTTGGTGCGCAGCATACGGCGCATCGAGTAGGCGAGGCTGAGAGTGACGGCCATCGGCAGGCCTTCGGGGACGGCGACGACAACCAGCGTCACGGCAATCATCAGCGATTGCAATACGTAGGCCACAAATTCGATAACATCAAACGGCTGATTGATTAAGAACATCGCGATGCGAGCGATGACGATAATGATGCCGATGGCGTAGGAGGCTTTGGCAATGAGCTTGCCCAGGTGGTCGAGCTGCTCGTCGAGCGGAGTTTTTACGGAGTTGTCGATTTGAGCGGCGACGTAGACTTTGCCGTTTTCGGTGGCGTCGCCGACGGCTGTAACTTGCATTACGCCATGGCCTTCCATTACTTTTGTGCCGCGCATGACGGCGTTGGAGGCAAATGTGGCTTCGTGGTCAAAGTGGGCCGGGTCGGTAGTTTTGGCGCATAACGGTTCGCCCGTGAGAGACGATTCGTCGACGGTGAGCGAGACCGATTCGAGCAATGTGCCGTCGGCGGCAATCTCTTCGCCGGAGTTGAGTATGACGATGTCGCCGACAACGATGTCGCGACGTGCCACGCGTGTAATCATGCCATTGCGCACCACTTCTACCGGCTCGTCGTCGTTGACGCGATTGAGCAGCTCAAACTCTTTGTCGGCTTTGGCTTCAAAGATAAAAGCCAACCCGGTAGCCAGGAAGATGGCTACAAAGATGCCTATCGGCTCAAAGAATACGCTCAAGCCTTTACCTAAGCCCCAAAATTCGTAGCATGAGATGCCGATTGACATGATGCCGGCGATGAGGAGGATGATGATAAGCGGGTCGCCAAATTTAGCAAGAAATTTGTGCCACATTGATTCTTTGACCACAGGGGTCAAGACGTTGGCACCGTGGCGTTGGCGGCTCTCTTCGACTTGAGCGTCGGTCAATCCGATATATTGGTGGGTTTTGTACATGAAAAAGGTTGGGAAATTAACGAAGTTTTATTTGACAGTTGTCGAGCGAGTCGACAGTGGCAAGAGAGATGACGTCGTAGCCTTCGGCACGGAGCTTGTCGCCGCCGCCCTGAAAGCTTTTTTCGATAATAAACGCCATGGCTTCGATGGTAGTGCCGCTTTGGCAACAGAGGTCGATTACGCCACGAGCAGCGTTGCCATAGGCCAAGAAGTCGTCGACAAAGACGATGTGGTCGGTGGCGCTGAGAAACTCGTTGGCGATACATACGCTATACCATCTGTTTTTTGTGAAGGAATGTACTTCGGCCAAGTAGAAGTCGCTCATAGTTTTGGGCGATTTCTTTTTGATAAAGACTACAGGCAGCTGCATGACATAGCCCAACATTATGGCCGGGGCAATGCCTGAGGCTTCGATGGTGACAATCTTGTTGATAGGGTAGCCTTTGAGGCGGTCGGCCATCTCTTTGGCAATGTCCATCATCAGATTGGGGTCGAGCTGATGGTTGAGAAAGCTGTCTACTTTGAGGATACCTCCCGGTAGGGAGCGGCCATCTTCGAGGATACGTTGGCGAAGTTTTTCCATAGTTGATTATTGTGGGTTTATTATTCGCGATAGTAGACGCGTTTGACGCGGGGCGAGATAGAGGTCAATATCTCGTAGGGGATTGTGCCGAGGGTTTCGGCGAGTTGCACCGGTGTGACGGTTTTGCCGAAAATCTCTACGCGGTCGCCGACGTTGCAGTTGATGCCGGTGACGTCGACCATGCAGATATCCATGCAGATGCTGCCGACGGTGGGGCATTTATGGCCGTTGATAATCAGCGAGGCGTTGCCATAGCCGAGATGACGGTCGAGGCCGTCGGCATATCCGATTGGTATGGTGGCGATGGTGGCGTCGTGGTCTAAGAGGCCGCGGCGGTTGTAGCCTACAGTGTCGCCGGCTTTCCAATGCTTGATAGATATTACGACCGACGACAGCGTCGACACGTTGCGTAGGCCGGCTTCCGAGCCGTCGAAAAGCGTTGGCACGCCATAGAGGCCTATGCCCAAGCGTACGAAATCGTATTGCATTTGCGGGAAGCGGAGTATGCCGGTAGAGTTGAGGATATGGCGACGAGGCTTGTAGCTGAGCTGAGCGTCGAGGGCATCGCAGCTGCGGGCAAATGTGTCAAACTGCGAGCGAGTGTAGTCGTCTTGGGCGGGGTCGTCGGCGCAAGCCAAATGTGAAAACAGCGTTGAGGCTTTCACCAGGTTGGTGGCGTTGAGACGTTGTCCGAGCTGTTGCATATCCTCCTCTACGAAGCCCAAGCGGCGCATACCGGTTTCGAGTTTGATGTGTATGGGGAAATCGCTGACGCCGTAGCGGCGAGCATTTTCGATTACCTCGTCGAGCATGGCAAAACTGTAAATCTCGGGCTCGAGACGGTAGTCGAACATCATCTTGTGGTTTTGTGCGCGGGGGTTGAGCACCATTATAGGCATGGTGATGCCGGCTTGACGCAGTTCTATACCTTCGTCGACGACAGCCACGGCGATATATGCAGCGCCTTGGGCTTGCAGCGTGCGAGCCAGCTCAATCGACCCGGCGCCGTAGCCATGGGCTTTGAGCATGCAGATGACGCCTGTCGTCGGCTTAACCTTCGAGCGAAACATATTGAAGTTGGAGATTATGGCGTCGAGGTTTACTTCGAGCACGGTCTCATGTTGCTTGGCTTCGAGCATCGAGTAGACGGTGTTGAGGCCGTCGGAGGGAGCGCCTTTGAGCAATATCACTTCGTTGGAAAATTCGTTGGCAGTCAACTGCTCGGTGAGTTGGTCGATCGTTGCAAAGCGTTGCACTATGGGTGCCTTTATGCTGAGCGAGTTCTTGCCTACCAAGATGATGCGGTCGAGGCCATAGTCGTTAATGGCGTCTTGCAAACGATTGTCGTCGTCGATAAACGATTCGGTGGCGAGTATCAGAGTGCGTTGAAGTCCTTCGGGCACACGGCGATTCATGAAGTCGAGAGCGCCGGTCAGCGAGAGCATATCGGTCGTAAATTCGTCGAAAATGAGTTTGCAATTATTGACACCTTCGATGACGTTGAGACGAGTTTTGACAGCTACGGTATTGGCCACAAGCTCCGAAATTTTGTTTCTATCGTAGCCAAATACGCCGAGCGTATCGATGGCGAGCTGACGGCAGTCGGGCTTTGATTTTATGAGCTTTTTGTCGGGATAGGCGCTGGTGATAGCTTTGTCTACGTCGGCATCGTCGGCGGCGTAGACAATGACATCGCAGTTGGCAAACAGCTTGATTTTCTCGGCGATTTTTTCTTCGCGTGAGTCAAATCCGTCGGCGTGCTCATCGGTAATTGTTGTCAATACGCCTATATGCGGGTTGATGATAGAACTGAGGCTGTCCATCTCGCCGCGTCGTGAGATGCCGGCTTCGATGATGGCTACGTCGGCGTTGCTGTCGAGTTGCCATAGAGATAGGGGCACGCCGATGCGCGAGTTGTAAGAGCGGGGGCTGCGGCTCACCTTCATCACCTTGTGAAGCGCTTGGTAGAGTAATTCTTTGAGTATCGTCTTGCCACAGCTGCCGGTGATGGCTATCACCGGGCCGCGGAATTGGCGACGGCAGGCAGCTCCGAGGCGTTGAAGCGCGGCGAGGGTGTCGTCGACGACTATAAATCTCAGGTCGGTGCGCGCTGCGTAACGCTCATCGACATTGTCGACGATGAAGCAGCTGACGCCGGCTTCGATGAGTTGAGGTATGTAGCGATGTCCGTCGTTGTTGGGCGAACGTAGGGCGATGAATGCAGTGGTTGAGGGTTTAGTGACGGCGCGAGAGTCAATCATCAATGACTCGATTTCGGCGTCGTTGTCGAAAGTTTTGTGGCCTAATGCAATGGCTATTTCGTTGAATGTTCTCAACATGATTAAGATTTGTTTTTTAGGTAGTCGCTGTAGTTGTGAAAACGTTTTAGCATCTCGTTGGTGTCGGCGTCAGATTGCGAGGCCAGGCTTACGGCCAGAGCGTTGGTGGCGTCGACAAAGGCGTCGTTGGGTGAGTCGAAGCGGTGAGATGCACGGAGCGAGAGGCGATGCCACAGCTTGGCTTCGGCGCGAGTGGCTTCGGTTGTAAGCGATTGGGAGAAGATATCGTAGATATAATCGACGGCAGTGGTAGAGGGGTGAACCATGTCGTCGGCATAAAAACGATAGTCGCGCAAGTCGTCGACCATTATTTCGTATGATGGGAAATAGATTGTGCCGGGGCCGTTGCAGAGGGCTTCGCAAGCCAATATCAGACGCGATTTGCTGCGTCGGTCGGCGACGGCTCCGTAGCCGATGTGGCGCACGGGGCTTACGGTGAAAACCACTTTCAACGCCGGATTGATGGCGCGTAGGCGCAACAACAGGTCGTGCCAACGGTAGGTGATGTAGTCAATCGACAGCTCTACGCGGCTAAACAGTTGCTGTGGCTGTTTGTGGCAGTTGGCTACGATGTGATAGTCGGCATTGAGGTTGAAGGCTATGGCCGAACCAAATGTGACAATTAGCCAATCGCATCGGCGCAGGGTCTGACCCACTTCGGCGTTGACGCGGTTGAGTAGCTCGACGGTGGCGTCGCGGTCGGCCAGTGCCAATGATGAGTGGCGGTCGAATGTGCGCCAACGTCCTTCGTATTGAAAGAGCTCGTCGGGCGAGAATTGGCGATTGTTGAGGGCGTCTTCGATGCTTGTCGCGATGCTTTCGGGGTTGAAGAGGGTGCCGAAGGGATTGACGCTGACGTCGAACATATCTTGACGCAGACGCCCGCCTATCTCGTCGGTGAAGCACGAACCGACCATTAAGATGCAACTACGGTAGTCGATAGTAGGGCATTCTTTCAATGGCTGTATTTCTGTCCTAAACTTCATGGGTAAAATCAATACATTTGATAGTCGATCGACAGCACTTGAAACTCGGTGCGACGGTTTATTTGGTCGGCTACTTCTTGGTCTTCTTCAGAGAGGGTTTTGATAAAATCTTCGGTAAGCTGCGTGCCTTCTTCAAACTGAGGATGCTCGCGGGCGAGCTTCTTGGTGATTGTCTTGGGGCGCGATTCGCCGTAGCCCATGTGTTGCAGACGGTCGGCTTTGATGCCTACGCTGATGAGGTAGTCGATGACCGATTTGGCACGACGCTCAGACAGCGCGAGGTTGTAGTCGTCAGAGCCCCAACGGTCGGTGTGCGAGGCCATTTCGATAGTGATATTGGGGTTGTCGCGCATTATTTGAGCCATCTCGTCGAGCGCTTGTTTCGACTCGGGGCGTAGCGACGCTTTGTCGAAGTCGTAGAATATGTTTTCGATTACTACGGGCTTGTTGATTGAGGCAAGCAGGAAGTCGACGCCATATTCGGCATCTTCTTCGGCGCTGTCTGAGGTAAATTCTTGCTTGGCGTTGAGGTAGCCTTTAGCGCCGGCGAGCATCACGTAGCTGACGCCACGGTTGAGCGGGAAACGGAATGAGCCATCGTCGCGGGCTACCTCTTTTTGGTTTGAGCCATCGTTGCCGACGATGCGAATGACGGCGTTTGGCACGGGCTCTTCATCTTTGTCGAGCACCCATCCGCTGAGCCAAATTTGCAGGTCGGGGAGCTCAAACGAGAATATGTGGTCGTGGCCGCGGTTGTCGTCGCGGTTTGAGCTGAAGTAGCCGCTTTCGCCGTCGCCGAATGTGATGCCAAAGTCGTCGCCGGGCGAGTTGATCGGACGGCCGAGGTTTTCAACTTTCCATCCGCCCGATTTGGTGAGCTCGGCGCGGAAGAGGTCGAGGCCGCCATATCCGGGATGTCCGTTCGAGGCGAAATAGAGCACTGAGTCGGTGCGCACATAGGGAAACATTTCGTCGCCAGGGGTGTTGATAAATTCGCCGAGGTTTTCGAGCGAGCCTGTGCGCTCTTTGAGGTTGATGCGCCAGATGTCGCGACCGCCAGAGCCTCCGGGCATATCAGAGGTGAAATAGAGGTAGGTGCCGTCGGGCGACACGGCGGGGTGGCCGTAGCTCGAGAGGGTGTCGGCAGTGATTTCGAGTTTCACCGGAGCGCTCCATTTGGCGTCGGAGCGTTGAGAGGTGTATATTTCTACGCCTGTCGGGGCGTTGGGCTCGCGGCGAGCTTTCGTGAGATACATCGTAGAGCCGTCAGCGCTAATCGATACGATACCTTCGTCGAGCTCTGTGTTTAGCTCGCCTTCGACCGGCTCGGGTTGCAGCCATTTGCCTTTTTCATCTTTGCGAGAAAACCATATGTCGCCGTTTTTCATGCCGGTGATTTCGCTCTTTTTTGTGCCCTGAGCTTTCTCGTTGGTAGTAGTGAAATAAATCAGGTCGGGCGATTTGCGGTCGGCAAACATCGGTGCATAGTCAGAGCGACGCGAGTTGAACAGCTTTGCGTTTTTGACGATGTAGCGTGTGCGTTGGTCTTTGGTGGCTTGAGCCATACGAGCACCGGCGAGGCCGTTTTGAGCTACTTTCGATTTGGGCTTTACTTGCAGATAGTCGCTGTAGGCTTTTTCGGCAGCGGCATATTTGCCTTCGGCGTGGAGCGTTTGAGCCATGTAGAGCGTTGCCAATGTGTCGGGGTCGACGTAGCCATATCGCAACGAGTTTTGATAGGCGACAGAGGCTTTGGCCGACATATTGAGGCGACGATAACATTCGCCCATCATGAAGGCCACTTCGCCACGTTTGAGACGCTCTTCGCGTTTGGTCAGCTTGTTGTAGACTTTGCGATAGGTTTGAGCGGCGTCGTAATATTCGCCGCGTTCGTATTGTTCGTTGGCAGTCGACAGCTTGGCGCCGCTGCACGAGGCGAGCATCGTCAATACCGTGGCTGAAAGTAGAAGTTTGATAATTCTCATCAGATTACTCAAAGAGGGCCTTTGCGGCCTGATTCATAATGTGTTGCGCCGGAGTCGGCGGATGCGGCCTTGCGCGTACACATATATAACGGCAAATTTACAAAATAATTTTACAAT
>CAZBBL010000060.1:7711-11072 GCA_964490275.1 uncultured Barnesiella sp. | reverse complement strand
TTGCGTTCGGAGTTTTTGAGTTGGAAGAGCTGGCGTTTGGTGAGTATTTCGCGAAATTGGTCGAGGTAACGGCCTTCGATTTCAGCTTCTTTACCTTTGAGGTCGAAGATGGCTTGAATGGCCATGTCGTATTCGAGGTCGGAGGGTTTGTCGGAGTCGGCCACTTTTTGTTCGAGGTCGCGAGTTTCGCCGTTGACTTTCATTAATTCGTCGTCCATTTTATCGTAGATGGGGAAGAATTTGTTTTGTTGGTCGCGGGAGAGTTCGAGGTCTTTGGCGAGGAAAGAGTGTTTGTATTCGCGCATTTCCTTGAGCCACTGTTTTTTATCGCCATTGTCTTTTTGGGCTGCCATCGCGACGGAGGCAGTCAGCAGTATGATCAATAGTGTAATCGTTGATTTTCTCATGGGTTTGCGATGAAGTTGGTGTGTGGATTAGAGAGTTTGTCTATTGGTTTGCGGGCTCGTCGAAGCTGTTGGCGTCGACGTCGTCGGTGTAGTCGTCGTCGAAGATTTCGTCGGCCGAAGTGCCGTCGTTGTAGATGTCTTCGATTACTTGATAGTCGTCGATGCCGGGATAGACGTATTGGTCGACGAAGTTGTCATTGTTCAAAGCGGTGACAACGCCGGGATAGTTGTCGATGGTGAGGTCGGTTTTAGCGCCGCCGAGGATGTTGAACATATTGAGCATACACCATATGCCGGCAAACATAGCGGCCATGTAGACATAAGGGCGGGCTTTTTGCCAGAACGAGCGTTGAGGAGCTTCGACCGGGGCTTTTTGCGGGAGTGAGGCCGTCATGCGCGAGGCAAAGTCTGCAAAGTATCCATCGGGGACAGTCATGCCCGAACGACGGTTAATTTGGTTGAGGATGTCGCTGTTCTTTTCCATTTTGCTTATTGACGTTTGCATCTTTGACTGAGGAATGCCGAGAAGGTTTAATCGAGGTCGGCAAAATATTGTTCGATTTTTTTTACGGCGATGTGATAAGAGGCTTTAAGGGCGCCGACAGATGTGCCGAGGATGTCGGCCATTTGTTCATATTTCATTTCGTCGTAATATCTCATATTGAAAACCAGTCGTTGCTTTTCGGGGAGTTGAGCGATGGCTTTACGGAGGTGGATAGCGAGGGCGTCGCCGTCGACATATTGGTCGGCTTCGATAGCGTTGACCAGCATAGAGGCCTCGTCGTCGATAGAGACGTTGAGGCGACGGCGCTCGCGTTGGAGGAATGAGAGGCTTTCGTTGATAGCGATTTTATGGAGCCATGTCGAGAGCTTGGCGTCGCCGCGGAAGTTTTCGATTGAGCTCCATGCTTTGAGGAAAGTTTCTTGGAGGATGTCGTTGGCGTCGTCGTGGTTTTCGACCATACGACGAATCTGCCAATAGAGCTGCTCGCTATATTTGGCGATGACTTCGCCAAAGGCTTCGCGGCAGGTCTGCGGTTGTCGCAGCCGTTCGATAAGAGACGTTTCGTCGTTGGCAATATCTTTAGTCATCGTGGGATAATAGGGAGTAGTTTATTTTTTGCAATATTTTTTCGCGGTTGTAAAATTACGAAAAATTTTATAAAAACCTGAGGTTGCACCACTTTTTATATAATTTTCAGGGAAAAATGGCTAAATTTGCAGTCCAAATTGTAAAAATTAATGACCAACGTACTGACAACTGTACTGCAGGCCAAACGGAGTCGCTTAGGCGTCAGGGGATTGATGGTGTTTGCCGCACCTTTGATTGCCACCGGAGTAGCAAATGCCGCGTCGTCGCAGTCGGCGATTCTTGATTCGATAGTAGATTTAAGCGAAGTGTCAGTGTCGGCAATTAAGTCGACGTCGCTTCACACGTTTCCAACCTCTTCAACGACATTAGGTCTCAGTTCGATTGACCGCTACAACATCAATGAGCTGAAGAATGTTAGCGAAATAGCGCCCAATTTTTATATGCCGCGCTATGGCTCGCGTATGACCTCGTCGATATATGTCAGAGGTTTGGGCGCTCGTATCGACCAACCTGTCGTGACGATGAATATCGACAATGTGCCGCTGCTCAACAAGGACGCTTACGACTTCAATATTCCCGACCTCGACCATATCGAGATGGTAAGGGGCGCGCAGAGCATACTTTACGGCCGCAACACTATGGGTGGCGTGATAAATATGTCGACGCTGTCGCCTCTGAAATATACCGGAGTAAGAGGTTTGGTAGAGTATGGCATGGGTAATTCGTGGCGTGCGAATGCTTCGGTTTATCTGCGTCCAACAGAGCAATTCGGTTTGGCCGTTATCGGCGCCTACAATGCTACCGATGGATTCTTCCGCAATTTGTATAACGGCAAGAAGATTGACACAGAGCGTCAGTGGCTTGGCAAAGTGAAGGCTGCGTGGCGTCCGTCTGAGTCGTTTGTGCTGGAAAACAGCGCGTGGACCACGGTGACCCGTCAGGGCGGCTATCCCTATGCATCGTATGAAACCGGTGAGATAAACTATAATGACACTTGCTTTTATCGTCGAACGTCGGTTGTCGACGGATTGACGATGCGCTGGTTTGGAAACAATGTATCGGTTTCGTCGATTACAGGGTTTCAATATGTCAATGACAACATGACGCTCGATCAAGATTTCTTGCCACAAGACTACTTTACGCTGACGCAAAAGAGCCATGAATGGTCGTTTACGCAAGATTTTGTCGTAAAGGGTAATAAGGGCAGCTACAAGTATCTTGGCGGTGCATTCGGCTTTTATCGTCGTCGCAATATGTCGGCGCCGGTCAACTTCAAAAATGCCGGCATCGAAAGCTTGATTGAAGCGAATGTTAATTCCAACCTCACTAATGGTATGCAGCTTATATGGGACGAGCGCAATATATTGTTTGCCAGCGATTTCCTTATGCCTACATGGGGCTGGGCGTTGTATCATAAGAGCGAATATTCGTGGGGGCGTTTTACGGCGTCGGTTGGCTTGCGATTGGCGTTTGAACGTGCCTCAATCGACTATTTGAGCCAAGTGCATACGGCGGCTACGATGTATATGAATCGTGGTGGCCAGATGATGGCGCTCGGCACACGCGATGTCGATATTGAGCTGCCCGGCAGACTGCACATGACGTCGCTTAATTTGCTGCCTGAGGTGAAGCTATCGTATGATGTTACCGACAATTTTGCTATCGGAGCAATCTTCTCTGAGGGACACAAGGCGGGTGGCTACAATACTCAAATGTTCTCCGACATATTGCGCCAAGCAATGATGAACTCTATGGGCTCGCAGCCTGAATATGACGTTGATAACATCATCAGTTACAAGCCTGAGAAGAGCTACAACTACGAACTCAATTTCGCCGGAAAACTCCTCGGAGGCGACCTCGG
>CAZBBL010000060.1:0-7611 GCA_964490275.1 uncultured Barnesiella sp. | reverse complement strand
ACTGTCAGTCAGCCATTCTATGCGCTTGCCGGACTTTCGTTTACGCTCCATACAAAGCTCTTTGATGTAGATTTGTGGGGGGAGAACCTTACCAAGACACGCTATACAACCTTTTATTGCGAATCGATGAGCAATCGCTTTGTGCAGCGTGGCAATCCTCGACGCTTCGGCGTCACTTTGAGATTGGACTTGTCTAAGTAAGAGGTGCGACCGAGATAATATTTTGGCGTCTTTGGCGTTAGAGATATTATACTGCGCAAACGCATAACGTTATTTTATCGAACTATACCTAAAAAGCAATATGAATATTCTCAAATCTCTATTGGTGGCCTCGGTGATGCTGCCTACCATGACTTCTTGTTTGGGCTCGGGCGAAGAGTCGCAAACCTACAAATTTACCTACTCAAACAACTACACTTATGTGACTGATGTCGATACCGGCGAAACATTTTTCGGCCCGGCCGGCGATTATGAAATAAAGTATGACTATACCAACGCCAAAGCCGATGTCAGTGTCGACAAATTGCTTATCGACTCCAAGGGCACTACTATCAGCTTTAGCTTGACTGACTGTAAGTTGAGCTCTACGAGCGACGGCGGTACTCGCATTGAGTCGTCGAGCTTCACGTCGACTGTGTCGGGCGAAACCCACCAATTGACATCGTTTAGCTTCACCCAATATTATCGTACACTCAGCTATGTTGGATTGTCGTCAGAGGCGAATGTGATGTCGTATATCGTCGACGGACGCTATGTAGTGAGAGTCGTACAAAAATCAACAATCTTGATTGGCGAAACTACTGTCAAAGACCTCGAGGAGGGTACCGAATCGGCCCAAACTCGTCCCTACTATTACTACGAACTTGATAGAACTGCCGGGACAGCCAAGGTGATTGTCGGTCAACTGAAATATGGTAGCTTTACAGCTGCTGATTTGACCCTCGAGAAAGTGCCCTTCACTATCTCTAATACAGGCTTTACAATCAAATCAGACGGCGCCATAACGCCCTCGATGGCAGTGGGTAACGGTGAAGAAAATGTTGTGACCGACTTGTCGATTGTGGCAAGCTATGCACCGTCGATGATTGCCACGTTTAAGATTGCCGATAAATACACGGTCAACAGTAGCTTGGATGCAATAGGCAAAACTACTACAACCGCTCAGTAAAAATTCAGAAAGAATATATCTCGAAACCGTATGTAAACGGCGCCTTGTTTGTAGAGCAACGAGGCGCCGTTTTTGTGGTGTAAAAGTCTAAAAAATAGTCGTATTTGCCTAATAAAAGTTTTTTGAAGAAATAGCTCGATTTAAAGAATTTTTTTTATCTTTGCAGTGGATTTTAAGGAATTAAGAGTTGGATGTGCTCTCTGTATAGATGCAAAAAGCTGATATTCAGAGGGAACACGCCATTTTTTGAGTGGCGCCGACTCTCGAGCATCCATGAAAATCACGTTAGACCCAAATTAAGCTAAGAAAAGAAAAAACCAGTCAAAATTTATGATATCATTAGCAGTTTTCAACATTGATAGCAGTGTGCTCGCAGTAGTTGCACTACTGACGGGTTTGGCGCTGGTAGCGCTCGCATTGTTTATCGCAAAGCTAATCTCTCCGCGGTCATTCAACCCTCAAAAAGGCGAAGCCTATGAGTGTGGTATCCCCACAAGAGGTACGTCGCAAACCCGTTTTTCGGTCGGCTACTACTTGTTTGCCATACTCTTTTTGATGTTTGACGTCGAAGCAATCTTCCTGTTCCCCTGGGCAGTAGAGATGCAAGCTCTTAAATCGAGTGGCGTAGTAAGCATCGCAGTGTTCTTCGGATTTTTGGTATTAGGCCTTGCTTACGCTTGGCGGAAAGGAGCGTTGAAATGGAAGTAACGACAAAGAGCATGCCTTACGAGGCGTTTAAAGACAACGAATATATCGAAGGCCTCGTAAAAGAGCTTCAAGAAAATGGTGTAAACGTAGTCGTAGGCACATTTGATAAGCTTATCAACTGGGGCCGTAGTAATTCAATCTGGCCCTTGACCTTCGCTACCAGCTGTTGTGGTATCGAGTTTGTGTCGCTTGGTGCGGCTCGTTTCGATATGGCACGCTTTGGATGGGAAGTAGCGCGTTCGTCGCCCCGTCAGGCCGACTTTATGATGGTAGCCGGCACAATTGTCCACCGTATGGTGCCCGTCTTCCGTCGCTTGTATGACCAATTGGCAGAGCCCAAATATGTCATCGCATGTGGCGGTTGCGCTATTTCGGGCGGCCCCTTCCGCAAATCATATCACGTAGCTCGCGGCATCGGTGATATCGTGCCTGTCGACGTATATGTACCCGGATGTCCTCCCCGCCCCGAAGCAATGATCTACGGCATCATGCAGCTGTCGCGCAAGATGAAAGTTGAACGATTCTTTGGCGGCGTAAATCGTCAAGAACGTCAAACAAAATTCTTCAAAGAACACCCCGAAGAATAAGCGATATAACAAGCAACAACACTACAATAATATACAGCAAATAACCAACGATATGGCCAACATACAGGACAAAATCGCAAAACTGTTTCCTCAAGCGACTTTCGAAGAGGGCGACATGCTGCTGATTAACATCCCCGATGCTCAGCTCCACGACCTTGCCAAGACGCTCCACGACGACGCCGACTTAGCGTTCGACTTCCTCGTGACCATCGTCGGCATGGACTGGCAATCGAGCCTCGGATGTATCTATTATCTGACATCTACTGTCCACAACACACATATATCGGTAAAGGTTTCGACTGACAACCGTCAGCAGCCGATGCTCCACTCTGTGTCGGACATCTGGAAGATTGCCGAAATCTTCGAACGCGAAGTTTACGACTTCTTCGGCATCATCTTTATCGGTAACCAAGACATGCGTCGTATGTTCCTCAACATCGACTGGGTCGGCTACCCCTTGCGCAAAGACTACGACTCAAACCCCGAGCTCAATCCCGTTTCGATTGTCAGCGAGCGCCAGAGCGACGGCACAGACGTCTATGTCGAAAACGAAGAGGGCAAAATCGAGAAAAAACATCGCTTGATTTTCCAACCCGACGACTTCGTAGTGAACATCGGCCCGCAACACCCTGCAACTCACGGCGTGTTGCGCTTCCGCACAGCTGTCGATGGTGAGACTATCAAGAAAATCGATGTTTACATGGGTTATATCCACCGTGGCATCGAAAAACTTTGTGAAGACTTGACCTATCCGCAGACCCTCCATTTTATGGACCGTCTCGACTATTTCTCGGCTCACAACTATCACCACGCTCTCTGTATGGTCTACGAAAAGGCTGCCGGCATCGAAGTGCCTCGTCGCGCTCAAGTAATCCGCGTGATGATGGACGAGCTTTCGCGTATCGCTTCTCACTGCTTGTTTATCGGCACCTATTGCATGGACCTTGGCGCTACAACAATGCTGTTCTATACACTGCGTGTACGCGAGCAGATACTCGATATCATGGACCGTACTTGTGGCGCCCGCATGACGTTCAACTACGACACAATCGGAGGTGTAATGCAAGACATACATCCCGAGTTTGTCGACGATGTAAAAGCTCTGTTGGCTATCATCCCCAAGAACATTAAAGAATACAATACACTGTTTACCGGCAACGTCATCGCCAAAAACCGTTTGGAAGGTGTCGGCGTGCTTTCGCGCGAAGACGCTATCAACTATTCGGTGACAGGCCCCTCCGGACGTGCTTCGGGTTGGGCTTGCGATGTGCGCAAAACCGATCCCTACAGCATCTACAACGAGCTCGATTTCGAAGAGGTCGTTCGCACCGAAGGCGACTCAATGGCCCGCTTCAAATGCCGTCTCGACGAGATGACTCAATCGGCTCGCATTCTCGAGCAATTGGTTGATATTATCCCCGATGGCGAGATTCAAGCAAAAGTGCCCAAGGTATTGAAATTGCCCGCAGGCCACTGGTTCCAAATGGTAGAAGGTTGCCGCGGTACGTTTGGCGTATATCTCGAAAGCGACGGCTCAACCAAGCCCTACCGTCTGAAGATTGCTCCCCCCTGTTTGCCTTTGGCAGCAGTCGTCGACCATATCACCAAGGGCCAAAAGATTGCCGACCTTATCACTATCGGTGGCTCGCTCGACTACATCGTGCCCGATATGGACCGTTAAAGCCTTTAAAAACCAATCAAACGAATAATAACAATTACGAAAGTTCACTTTTATGTTCGACTTTTCAATAATAACCAATTGGATTGACAGCTTGCTCGGCTCATTCATGGCGCCATGGCTTGTCACCGTGACCGAATGTGTATTAGTAGGCGTTGGACTCCTTTTGGTATATGCGTTGCTCGCACTTTTCTACATCTTCTTCGAGCGCAAGGTCTGCGCCTACTTCCAATGCCGTCTCGGCCCTAACCGTGTCGGCCCTTGGGGCGTATTGCAGAGCTTCGCCGATATGTTTAAGATTTTGATTAAAGAGCTTATCGAGCTTAAACACATCGACAAACTGCTGTTTGCCATAGCTCCTTATTTGGTAATCGTAGCGTCGATGTTGGCGTTCTCGGTATTGCCTTGGGGCAAAGGCCTTCACATCGTCGATTTCAATATCGGCATCTTCTTCTTGATTGCCGTATCGTCGATAGGTGTGCTCGGTATCTTGTTGGCCGGATGGTCGTCAAACAATAAGTTTACGCTTATCGGTGCGATGCGTTCGGGCGCTCAGATGATTAGCTACGAGCTGTCAATCTCGCTGTCGGTTATCACCATGGTAGCTTTTGCCGGCACAATGTCGGTCGAAGGCCTGGTCAACGCTCAACAAGATTGCTGGTTTATCTTCTCGGGCCACCTGCCTGCAATCATCGCATTCATTATATATATGATAGCCGGTACGGCAGAGACCAACCGTGGCCCGTTCGACCTTCCCGAGGCTGAGAGCGAGCTGACTGCCGGTTACCATACTGAGTATTCAGGTATCCACTTCGGCTTCTTCTATTTGGCCGAATATCTCAACCTCTTCATCGTCGGCGGCGTAGCTGCGTTGCTGTTCTTCGGAGGTTGGATGCCGCTCCATATCCCCGGATGGGAAGGCTTCAATGCCGTTATGGACTATATCCCCTCGGTAGTATGGTTCTTGATGAAAGCAATAGCATTGACCTATGTCATCATCTGGTTTAAATGGACATTCCCGCGCCTGCGTATCGACCAATTGTTGGCATTGGAATGGAAATACCTGTTGCCGATTAATATGTTCAACTTGGTGTTGATGGTAATCGTCATCGTCACCGGTTTCCATGGCCCCATCTGCGGACTCGAATAAAGCAACCAAATAAAAATTTAACCGACCTAATATCCCCTCAATCCCGTTACCATGAGCGAAAAATTCGGAAAAATAGCCCAAGTTATCGGACCTGTCGTCGACGTTATCTTTGAAGGCGACGACAATCTCATCCCGCCAATCTACACTGCGCTGAAGATTGACCGCGCTGACGGCTCACAGCTGATTCTCGAAGTAGAGCAGCACGTCGGCGAAGACACAGTGCGCTGCGTAGCAATGGAGAGCACCGATGGTTTGCAGCGCGGCATGCGTGTCGACAACCTCGACCGACCCATTGCGGTACCCACAGGGTCTCAAGTGAAGGGACGCCTGCTCAACGTTATCGGTGAGGCTATTGACCACCTCCCCGAGCTCCAACGCGATAATCTGCGACCCATCCACCAACCTGCGCCTTCGTTTGAAGACTTGACAATCGGCACAGAGATACTCTATACGGGTATCAAGGTAATCGACTTGCTCGAGCCTTATAGCAAAGGTGGCAAAATCGGTTTGTTTGGTGGCGCCGGTGTAGGTAAAACCGTGTTGATTATGGAGCTTATCAACAATATCGCCAAAGGTCACAACGGTTTCTCTGTGTTTACCGGCGTTGGTGAACGTACTCGTGAAGGCAACGACTTGCTGCGCGAGATGATTGAAAGTGGCGTCATGAAATATGGCGACAAATTTCAAGAAGGCATGGAGAAAGGGGAGTGGAACCTCGACGACGTCAATATGGACGACGTCAAGAATTCACAAGCCACATTGGTGTTCGGCCAGATGAATGAGCCGCCGGGCGCACGTTTGCGTGTAGCTCTGTCGGGCTTGACAGTGGCTGAGCAATTCCGCGATCAAGACGGCGGTGGTAAGGAAATCCTCCTTTTCATCGACAACATATTCCGTTTCACACAAGCCGGTTCGGAAGTGTCAGCCTTGTTGGGCCGTATGCCTTCAGCCGTGGGTTATCAACCTACATTGGCTTCGGAAATGGGTACGTTGCAAGAACGTATCACGTCTACCAAAAACGGTTCGATTACCTCGGTGCAAGCAATCTATGTGCCTGCCGACGACTTGACCGACCCCGCTCCTGCAACAACCTTCAGCTTCTTGGATGCGACAACCGTGCTTTCGCGTAAGATTGCCGAGTTGGGTATCTACCCGGCTGTCGACCCCTTGGAGTCGACATCTCGTATCCTCGACCCGAATATCATCGGTGAAGACCACTACAACACAGCCCAAGCCGTAAAACAGCTGCTGCAAAAATACAACGAGCTTCAAGATATCATCGCCATCTTGGGTGTCGATGAGCTTTCTGACGAAGACAAGTTGGTAGTGTCGCGTGCACGCCGTGCACAACGCTTCCTGTCGCAGCCGTTCCACGTAGCCGAGCAATTCACCGGCCTGCCCGGTGTGATGGTTCCGCTGAGCGAAACTATCCGTGGCTTCAAGATGATTCTCAGCGGCGAAATGGATGAGTATCCCGAACAAGCATTCCTCAATGTCGGTACAATCGACGAGGCTATCGCTAAGGGTAAGAAGATGCTCGAAGAAGTGAAATAAACTATATACAACTCACTGACGATGACACTAAAAATAATCTCAGCAACTCAAGTACTTTTTGAGGGAGAAGTCAGCGCTGTCACGCTGCCCGGACAGAACGGATCGTTCACCGTGCTGCAAAACCATGCGTCGCTGATTTCAACTCTGACGCCCGGTGATATCACCTATCAAATCGACGGACGTCGTGAGGCTCAGCATATCGATGGCGGTATAGTCGACGTCGATAGAAATATAGTGTCGGTCTGTGTCAACTAATGCCAAATGAAAAGACTGTTTCTCATAGCAACCTTGTTGATGGCGACGCTGATAGCAGCGCCCTCAATCAGTGCTGCCGCAACTGAAGAGTCGGCCGAAAACAGCATCGACCCCAAGGAAATCATCTTCGAACACTTGGGCGACCGCTATGGATGGGAAGTGCCGTTTTGCCACGACAAAACCATCCACCTGCCGATAATAGTGTTTGCCTCCGACGGCCTACACGTGTTTTCTTCAGCTCGCGTGCTCGGCGGTCAAGAATATGTCGATGGCGATGCTACGTTTGTTATCCCCTCAAGCGGCGACAACAAAGGCAAGGTAGTAGAGCTGGTCGACGGTAAAGAAGTCAAACCGTTTGATATCTCAATCACTAAAAACGTGTTTGCCTTGTTCCTGACTGTGGCAGTAGTGTTGGCACTCATCCTCCCTCTGCGTCGCTTCTATCGTCGCAACGGCATGCGCGCCCCGCGCAAAGGCCTTGGCGCAATCGAAGCGTTGGTAGTGTTTATCT
>CAZBBL010000059.1:0-11384 GCA_964490275.1 uncultured Barnesiella sp. | reverse complement strand
CCGCTTGTGGTTTTTACATAAAAAGCGCTATCTTTGCCGTTGTTATAACCCAAAAACAATCATTACACATGAAGAAACTGCTTATACCGACTCTCGCTACACTACTTGCCGTTAATGCCTATGCACTCGAGCCTCAACGCGGATACAGAGGATTCGTAGAATGGGACAACAATCTCGCATCAGTCAACTACGACGTCGTCGGCCGTCAAACCGAGTATTTCACCGGATTTTCTACCTCTCACGGCTTCCAATTCAACAACAACTTGTTTGTCGGCGGTGGCTTGGCAATCGAGCGCAACGTCGATGTCGACCAATGGATGCTTCCGCTCTTCGCACAAATACGCACCGACCAAAACTGGAACGGCTTCACCCCCTTCGGCGACCTTCGCATTGGCTACAACGCTACCGACGGTGGAGGTATCTATTTCTCACCGACTGTAGGTTATCGTTTTAATTGGGGTGGCAAATTTGGCCTCAACATAGGCGCCGGCCTCACTCTCAGAGGCTACAGCGAAGAAAAATATTGGCTCGATTTCTACGACACGCCAACCGACGGCTCATACGCCGAATTGAGATATCTCGGCACGAGCCACAAAGTACAAGCAATGTTCAGCATCCGCCTCGGCATCGAATTTTAGACCGTCACAAACACCTTACTCTCAAAGATTTACACCATCATTGTAGGGGCGAAATTCATTTCGCCCCCTACCCTCGTATGGCTATTATAAGCCTTTATAAATATGTGACTGTTGTGTCTGTTGCGGTGACGCTCAGTCTGACGGGTGCACCGTGGAGCAATGGCATATTGTCGTCGACATGGCCGATGGCAGCGTCGAACGCTACGGGAAAGTTGACCTGTCCGAGGAGATTGTCGATCATCTGCTCCATGGAGGAGAAATTTTTGTCGGGACGATATTCAGTGAAACGGCCCACGATAAGTGCTGCCAAATTGTCGAGCACGCCGGCCAAGCGCAATTGATACAATATGCGCTCCACCTTATATATAGGTTCGGCTATATCCTCGATAAACAAAACTGTGCCGGGGGCAAACAAATCAAACGGCGTGCGCATCAAAGCCTGCAACACAGCCAAATTGCCTCCGACGAGACGTCCCGTGGCCGTGCCTTGGCGATTGAATGGATGAGCGCCGGCCAAAACTACGGCCTCACGATGGCCCGCGAGCAAGCTCAAGAGCGCGCGATTGGGAGCAAAGTCGGCCGGATGGAGAGCAAGAGCCTTGGCCATCGAACCGTGAATGCTGGCCACGCCTTTTGAAAGCATCAACGCATGGAGCGCCGAGACGTCGCTAAAGCCGATAAGCCATTTGGGGTCGGCCTCAATTGGCATTTTGCTCAACTCGGCCAACAGATGGACGCAGCCATAGCCGCCACGGCTACAGAGTATGGCACGCACCGATTTGTCGGTCAAAGCCCAACGCAAATCGTCGAGGCGATCGGCTACTGAAGCCGAATATGTGCCGGCGCTACCAAGTGCATGGGGCGCAACGGCTACGCGATAGCCTTGGGCCGACAGAGCCTCAACGGCGCCATCGACCAGCGTAGGATTGATAATGCTTGCGGGGGAGACGACGGCCACAGTGTCGCCCTTTGACAGTGGCCGTGGATATGTGATTTGAGGAGTCATCGTTTAGCTGACTTGTACGGTTAGGCCGGCGGCGCGAAAGCGTTGTGCAATGGTCTCAAGCTCGGGTTTTTCAACGCGTTGCAGCTGCTCGGCGGGCGTTTTGCGATCAATCGAATAGAGCATCACCTCACGCGGGTTGACTTTGAGAGCCGCAGCGATGAGCGCCTCAATCTCGGCGTCGGTAGTGTTGTCTATTTCGCGGCCTTGATAACTGCCGCGGAGCATCATCGTCTGTATAATACACTGCGGGCCAAATTGTTGCATCTGCTCGACCACCTTGGCCGTAGAATAGTGAGGATTGGTTGGGCGGTCAATCATACGAGCCGTAGCGTCGATAGCCGAGTCGAGTTTGAGTATATTGTTGTCGACGCGACGCAGAGCTCTTACCACGTCGGCGCGATGGAGGCAGGTAGCGTTGCTCAGCACACTCACCTTGGCTTGAGGGTAGAACTCATCGCGCAGGGCAATGACATCATCGATAATAGCCTCAAAATCGGGGTGGAGCGTAGGCTCGCCGTTGCCTGAAAAGGTGATTACATCGAGGCCCTTAGCGTCGGCGCTCATCTGCGTCAGCGTTTGGCGCAGCTGCTCGGCCACTTGGCCACGTGTAGGCAGGCCCGTCTTGCCCGGGCCTTGGGCATTGAATCCCGCCTCGCAATAGAGGCAGTCGAAAGAGCACACCTTACCGTCGCTCGGCATCAGGTTGACGCCCAACGAGATGCCGAGACGGCGTGAGTGTATCGGTCCGAAGATCGTAGAGTGGAATAGTATAGTCTGCATCAGACGGTGAGAATCTCCTTCTCTTTGGCGGCGAAAAGTTCGTCGATTTTCTTGAGGTATTTGTCGTGGAGTTTTTGAGCAGAGCCTTCAGCGTCTTTCTCAACATCCTCGGGCATACCTTGCTTAACGGCTTTTTTGAGGCCTTCGATAGCGTCGCGACGTGCATTGCGCACCGACACTTTTGCGTTTTCAGCTTCCTGCTTCGACTGTTTTACCAGCTGTTTACGACGGTCTTCAGTCAACGGCGGAATAGAGATACGGATTACCTCGCCATTGTTTTCGGGAGTAATACCGAGCTCTGAGTTGATGATAGCCTTCTCGATTTCGCGGAACATCGATTTTTCCCAAGGGGTGATAGTGATGGTGCGTGCATCGGGGACAGAGACATTGGCAACGTTAGAGATGGGGGCAGCGCTGCCATAATAATCAACACGTATGCCATCAAGGATTTTGGGGTTAGCCTTGCCGGCACGGATGTGAGCCAAAGATTCGTCGAGATAGGCAACAGCCATTTCCATTTTTTCCTCGGCGGGGTCGAGATAAGTTTTTGGGTCGGTCATGGTTGGGGTAGGTGTTAATATGTTGGTTAAAAGATTAATATACTAAAGTGCCGACAGGCTCGCCGTTGAGCACCTTCTTGAGGTTGCCCGGGGTATCCATGTCGAAAACGATGATAGGCAGATGGTTTTCTTTGCAGAGCGCCGTAGCCGTCAAATCCATCACCTTCAGGCCGCGAGTGTAAACCTCGTCGTAGGTAATCTCCGAGAAGCGTGTGGCGGTGGGGTCTTTCTCGGGGTCGGCGGTGTAGATGCCGTCGACGCGTGTGCCTTTGAGCATCACATCGGCCTCAACTTCGATGCCACGCAGAGCCGAACCGGTGTCGGTGGTAAAGAAGGGGTTGCCGGTGCCGCCGGCGATGATAGCCACTTGGCCCTGATTCAGAGCCTCAATGGCGTGCCATTTGCTGTAGTGCTCGCCGATGGGGAACATATTGATGGCGGTAAACACTTTGGCCGGCTGGCCGATAGCTGTCAGCGCCGAACTCAAAGCCAACGAGTTGATAACTGTGGCAAGCATGCCCATTTGGTCGCCTTTGACGCGGTCGAAGCCTTTCGATGCGCCTTGCAAGCCACGGAAAATGTTGCCGCCACCGATGACGATTGCTACTTGTACGCCCGAAGCCACCACATCGGCTATCTGTTGAGCATACTGGTTGAGACGGTTGGTGTCGATACCCGTACCGTTGCCCCCGGCGAGCGATTCGCCGCTGAGTTTGAGCAATATTCTGCTATATTTCGTTCTCATTTCGTTTGTATTATTATCAGTACGTACAAATTTAGACATTCTATATCATTTGACCAAATTTTTGCTACCTTTGCATCTGAGATATTCAGATTTAATGGCAAAAATAGCATTCGACGCCAAGCGTGCCGTCAACAACATGACCGGACTTGGCAACTACAGCCGCTTGGTGATTGACACCCTCAGTCGCCTCTATCCCGACAACAGCTATCTGCTCTACGCCCCAAAACCTCGGGCTACGCCTCGTCTCGCACCACTGCTACAACGCAGCTCGGTCGAACTGTTGGGCCCCGACCGTAAAATCTCGCGCCGCCTATCGTCGATATGGCGCGTAAGAGGCCTCTCCAAACAGATTGGCCGCGACCATGTCGACCTGTTTCACGGTCTCAGCAACGAGCTGCCATTGACCATACGTCGAGCCGAAATACCCACCGTCGTCACCATCCACGACCTCATTTTTCGCCATTTTCCTCAATATTACAAGCCCATCGACCGTCGTATCTACGACTACAAATTTCGCCGTGCCGCCATCAACGCCACCCGCGTCATCGCCATAAGCCAATGCACACGTCGCGACCTCATTGACAGCTACGGCATCGACCCCGCCAAAATCGACGTCATCTATCAAGGCTGCGACCAACAGTTCCACCGCAAGGTTGATGCCGACGAAATAGCCGCTGTGAAAGCTCGCTATGGCCTCGACCGCCCCTATATAATCGGCGTCGGCACCATCGAAAACCGCAAAAACCAGATGCTGACGCTCGAAGCCTTGGCCGGGCTCCCCTCCGACATCATCCTCGTGCTGGTCGGACGCCCCACCCCCTACGCTACCGACATCGTCAACCGCGCCACTACGCTCGGCCTGAGCGACCGTTTGAAAATCGTCTCCGGAGCCAATTTTGCCGACTTCCCAGCCCTCTATGCCGGCGCCCTGCTATCAAGCTACCCCTCTCGCTTTGAGGGCTTTGGTATACCGGTGATTGAATCGTTGTCGGTAGGCACCCCCGTCGTTGTGGCTCGCGGCTCTTGCCTCGAAGAAGCTGCCGGCAGCGACGCCCTCACTACCGACGCCGACTCGGCCGACGAACTCGCTTCGCAGATGTTGCGCCTTATCAACGACTCGGCCCTGCGCCAACAAGCCATCTCCAACGGCCTGCGCCACGCCGCCACTTTCAGCGACGACGCTATGGCCAACGCCATCATGGCCACATATCATCAAGCTAAAATCGACTTCTCCTCAAACCATTAAACCATGACTCCTGTTCCCCGCTTACTCATCGTCGGCGCCGGCGGCTTCATCGGCGGCTTCATCGCCGCTCAAGGCCTCAAACGCAGATACGACGTCACCGTCGCCATTCGCCACTCCACCTCGCGCCGCTATCTCGAAAACCTCGACGGCCTGCGATACCTCGAGTTGGAATACGACGACCCCGAAGCCATCAAACAAGCCATCATCGACGCTACCCCCGAAGGCTATCGCTGGGACTATGTCATCTACAATCTCGGCGCCACAAAATGCGCCAACTTCATGGAGTTTGACACTATCAACTACCAATATCTGGTCAACGTTGTCGAAGCGCTCAAAGCCACCAACCGAACCCCCTACACCTTCCTCTTCATGAGCTCGCTCAGCGCCATGGGTCCCGGCGACGAAAAAGGCTACACCCCTATATCAAACAACGATACCCCCCACCCCAACACCCGCTACGGCCTGTCGAAAATGAAAGCCGAAGCCTATCTGCAACATCGCTCAGGCCTCAACTACATCATCTTCAGAGCCACCGGCGTCTACGGCCCCCGCGAAAAAGACTACCTGATGATGATCAAAAGCATCGACGGCCACATAGACGTAGGCATGGGCTACCGCCAACAGATGCTTACTTTTATCTACGTCGACGACCTCGTAGGCGCCATGTACGACGCCCTTGCCGCCGACGTCTCCAAAAAAATATATATCATCTCTGAGCCTCGAAGCTACACACAAAAAGAATTTCGCTCGATGGTGGCCAAAGAACTTGGCGGCCGCTTCGTAGTGCCGTTGAAACTACCGATGTGGGTAGTGTATGCCGTCAGCTGCGTCTGTGAACGCATCGGCGCCTGGCGTGGCAAACCCTCAACGCTCAACCGCGACAAATTTAAGATAATGCGCCAACGCAACTGGGCCTGCGACGTCAGCGACGCCCAGCGCGACTTCGGCTTCCATGCCGACTACCCCTTAGAGCGCGGCATCCACTATACCGTCGAAGCCTACCTCCAACAAAAGCGCAATCGCAAAAACCGACACTGATGAAAAATCGACGTGTGCCCCATTGGATGGCGGCAATAATAGTCATAGCCATGGCCCCGTTGGCAGCCTTCCCCGCCCTGCTGTCGACCGCCCGCGCCGCCCACAGCGATATGCTGTTTATATGGCTCTACCCCCTCTACGTCGCTACAGCCGGCTTTCTGGCTTGGCAATGCTACGGCCGGCGCAGCGAAATGACCTGGATTTTAATCTTCATAATGTTGCTCACTCACGCAGCAATTTGGATTCTCGCTGCAAATAATTACTCCTAAGATTGATTGTTTTTTAAGAGATTGATTATCTTTGCAAACGAAACCCCACCATAATCGGTATCATTCACTCCAACCCTACTATGGATTACAAACTTATTGATTTGCTCTGCTTGATTGGCGCAGTCGGATTGTTCCTCTACGGCATGAAAGTAATGAGCGAGGGATTGCAAAAAGCTGCCGGCGACCGCCTCAGAAACATTCTCGGCGCCATGACCCGCAATCGCTTTACCGGCACCCTGACCGGCTTCTCTATCACCGCGCTTATCCAAAGCTCTTCGGCCTCGACCGTGATGGTAGTAAGCTTCGTCAACGCCGGCTTGATGACCTTGGCCCAATCTATGGCCGTCATCATGGGCGCCAACGTCGGTACGACGTTCACCGCCTGGGTCATTGCCCTCTTCGGCTTTAAAGTCGACATCGCCGCCTTTGCCATCCCCGTTATCGGCCTCGCCGTGCCGCTGCTTTTCTCCAAGAAAAACCGCACGAAATCTATCGGCGAGTTTTTGATTGGCTTCGCGTTTCTGTTCATGGGCCTTTCGATGATTAGCCAATACGTGCCCGACCTTCAGCGAAACCCCCAGATGTTTGAGTTTCTGCAACGATTCACATCTATGGGATTCGGCTCGGTTTTGGTATTCTGCTTAGTCGGCATCGTCCTGACAATGATTATCCAATCATCGGCCGCCACTTTCGCTATCACCCTGATTATGTGCAGCAAAGGCTGGATTACATTCGACCTCGCCTGCGCTCTGGTGCTCGGTAGCAACATCGGCACCTGTATCACCCCATTGTTGGCCTCGCTGAGCGGAAATGTCGCCGCCAAGCGCACCGCCATGGGCCACCTGCTGTTCAACCTCTTAGGCACCCTCTGGACCCTCTGCATCTTCTTCCCCTTCGTCAGCCTCGCCGCCTGGCTCACCAAAGAAATCGGCCAAGGCTCGCCCGAAAGCCTCTACAACTACGTCACCGACCTCCATATCCAAGACCACGCCATGTACGACCAAGTGATGCAACAACTTGGCGACAGCGCTCTGCCCGACACTACCCCGCTGATTAAACACCATGTCACTCAAATCATGGCCATGCAAATCAGCGTCTCCTTCGGCCTATCCATCTTCCACACCATATTCAACCTCATCAACCTCAGCGTGATGATTTGGCTGACAAACGTCTACGTCAAAATCGTTGAATGGCTCGTTCCCGCCAAACACAAAGGCGACGACGAATTCCAACTCAAATTCATCTCCAGCGGTATCCTCAGCGCCTCCGAACTCAACATCGCCCAGGCCGAAAAAGAAATCGCCGTCTATGCCGACCGCGTCAACCGTATGCTCGGCATGGCCAAAGACTTGGTCCACACCAAAGAGGGCAGCGACGACTTCAACAAACTCTACTCCCGCTTGGAAAAATACGAAGATATCTCCGACCGCATGGAGCTCGAAATTGCCAACTACCTCAACCGATGCGCCGAAGGTCGCCTCTCTAACGCCGGTAAACGCCAAATCAGCGCCATGCTCGCGATCGTCTCCGAGATTGAAAGCATCGCCGACTGCTGTCTCGGCGTAGGCAAGATACTCCAACGCAAAATACAAAGCAACGTAGAGTTCAACCAAGAAATCTACGACAACATCGACCTAATGTTTGGCTACGTCCAAAAAGCTATGGACAACATGTTGCTGCTCGTGCGCGACGTCGAAAACAATACCCAAGCCGACATCCTCGCATCCTACAACCGCGAACGCGAAATCAACAACATGCGCAACACCCTGCGCAACGCCAACATCGAGAATATCAACCAACGCCACTATGAATATCAAGCCGGCATCTACTACATGGACATCGTTGCCGACCTCGAAAAAACCGGCGACTATATCATCAACGTTGTCGACGCTATCCGCGACGAATTTCGCCGCCTGAAAGAATGAAACAAGCAGTAACCGTCTACGGCGCATCGTCGCCGCAAATCGACAAATCCTATATCGACACCGCCTTCGCCCTCGGCCAAGAGCTCGCCCGCAACGGCCTCACCGTAGTCTGCGGCGGTGGCAAAACCGGCCTGATGGCAGCCGCTATCGAAGGCGCCGCCTCCGTCGGCGGCAAATCTATCGGCGTCATCCCCTCGTTCATGGTCGAGCGCCATTGGAACCACCCCCAAGTAGGCCAACTCATCGAAACCGACTCGATGCACTCGCGCAAAGAGACCATGGCCTCCCTGGCCCGCGCCGCCATCGCCCTCCCCGGCGGCTGCGGCACCCTCGAAGAGCTCCTCGAGATTATCACCTGGCGCCAACTCGGATTGTTCCAAGGCCACGTCATCATCCTCAACATCAACGGATACTACGACCCCCTGTTGGCCATGCTGCAACGCTCTATCGACCAACATTTTATGAACCCTGACCATAGCTCGCTCTGGCACGTCACTACCTCCGTCGAGGAGGCCGTCAAAATTGCCCTGCGTCCAATTCAACATAAAGATTTCACGCAAAAAATTGTCTGACCAAAACATATTCATCACCCATAGCCACGAGCAAGACGCCCCGTGGTCGGCAGCTGAGGCCGCTCTGACACCACCGACCTCCGCCACAGCCTATATACTCGGACTCGAACCCGAGCCGCGCGACGTGGGCTATGGCCAAAACTCATGGCTCTCGATGCTCATCGTCGGCGTCCTGGTGCTGCTGGCCCTCAACGTCAAATATTGGCAACGTATGTTTAAATCGCTGCCACAAGACCTCGTCGGTGTGCGCCGTCGCAACAACGCCTTCGACGACCACACCGCCGGCGAAACCCCCTCGGCCATACTCCTCATAATGATTCTTTGCCTCAGCGAAGGCATACTCATGCTCACCGCCGCCGACTCATCAGGCCTGCTCGACGAAGACCTACCGGTGTTTCCCATCACCATGATTATGAGCGGATTGGCCCTGGCCTTCAACCTCCTGCAAGTAGTCATCTACCGCTGCGTCGGCTACGCCTTCACCACCGACTTCTACACCTCGCAATGGATACGCGGATTCCACGCCTCACAGTGTCTATTGGCCGCCCTGTTGCTCCTCCCGGCAATGGTAGCCCTGTTTTATCCCGCCTCGACCACAGCCATGCTCGTCGTCGCCTCAATCGTCTACATCATCAGCCGCCTACTCTTTGTTTATAAGGGTTTTAGAATTTTTTTCAATAATTATTCATCTGTTCTCTATTTTATTTTGTACCTTTGCAGCGTTGAAATTATACCTTTAGTTATCTTAAGAACCGGCGCAGAGCAAATCCTGCGCATTCTCTAAAAAGCCAATCTGTCAAAGCGTGAAAGTAAAAAAAATATTGGTATCCCAACCAAAACCTTCGTCCGATAAATCCCCCTACTACGATATTGCAGAACGCCACGGCGTCGAAATGATTTTCCGCCCATTCATCAAAGTGGAAGGCCTCTCGTCGAAAGAATTTCGTCAGCAGAAAATCAATATCCCCGAATACACCGCCGTCATCTTTACAGCGCGCACTGCCATCGACCATTTCTTCCGCATCTGCGAAGAAATTCGTTACACCGTACCCGACACCATGAAATATTTTTGCACCACCGAGTCAATCGCCCTCTACCTGCAAAAATACATCGTCTATCGCAAACGCAAAATCTTCCACGGCAACACCGGCAAGCTCGACGACCTGCTCCCTGCCCTGCTCAAACACAATAAAGAGAAGTTTCTCTACGCCGTAGCCGACGTCCACAAAGACGACAACACCAACATCCTCGAAAGCAACCAAATCAACTATACCCGCGCCATCCTTTATCGCACGGTAAGCAACGATTTTGCCCCCGACGAGGCCTTCGACTACGATATGCTCCTCTTCTTCAGCCCCTCAGGCATCGAAGCACTCAAGAAAAACTTCCCCGACTTCGACCAGAAAGATATCCAAATCGGCTGCTTCGGCGCCGCTACCGCCAAAGCCATCCGCGATGCCGGCCTGCGCCTCGACATGGAAGCTCCTACAGTCAAAGCCCCCTCAGTCACCGCGGCCCTCGACCTCTTCCTCAAAGAACACAACTCCACCCGCGCCTCCAAAGCGTCATAATTGCCGCCGCGGAAGCCATAATCCCGCGCTATGAAACAATTTGGTCTCGGCAAAAGCCACAAGCTTTGTAGCACTATCGCCATCGACAAACTTTTTGCCGACGCTGACGCTACTGCCGCTTTGGCCTTCCCCTTGCGCGCCGTTTGGCACCACGCCGACCGTCGCAACCAAGTCGACGCCCCAGCCAAATTTCTCATCTCCGTCCCCAAAAAACGATTGCGCCACGCCGTCGACCGCGTCGCCATGCGCCGCCGCATTCGCGAAGCTTATCGCCTCAACCATAGCGAGTTTGACGCCAACGCCGACAACATCGACATAGCTTTTGTCTACGTCGCCAACGACCTCAAAAGCTACGCCTCCATTCAGCGGGCCATGCGCCGACTGCTCCAACAAATCCACTCTCTCGATGAACCCGCTAAAGTGGATAAGTAGCGCAATAGTGTTCCTGCTCTCACTACCGATACATTTCTATCGCCTTTGTATCTCCCCGATGCTGCCCAAACAGTGTAGGTTCACCCCCACATGCAGCCAATATGCCCTCGAAGCCCTCAAAAAACATGGCCCCATAAAAGGCCTGTGGCTCACCATCAAACGCATATCGCGCTGCCATCCTTGGGGCGGCAGCGGCTACGACCCCGTGCCATGATTAGCTCTGCCAACTTCCACTCCCACAGCCAACAAGCCCCTCTGCGCTGCGTCAGCCCCGACCAATTTGCCGACGCTGACAACCGATTTCTCACCCTGGGCATCCACCCCTGGCAATCAGCCGAAGCTACAGCCAACACCATCGCCCTTGTCGACCGCCTCGCTGCCGACAAACGCGTCGTGGCAATAGGCGAAATCGGCCTCGACGCCATGCGCGGAGCACCGATCCCAAACCAAATCGCCCTACTTGAAGCTCAAATCGACATCGCCCAACGCCACGACCTGCCCATTGTGCTCCATATCGTGCGTTGCTACGACCGCCTGCTCAACCTGCTCAGCCGGCATAGAATCAGCGTTCCCGTCGCCGTCCATGGCTTCAGAGGCAAACC
>CAZBBL010000058.1:0-11424 GCA_964490275.1 uncultured Barnesiella sp. | reverse complement strand
GTATATCGCAAAAACAAAAATGGTGTCCGCCAAGGACACCGATTTCTTGCCATCTACATAGTTCTCACCCTCAAGCGTTTCCACCATCCTTGTGGGTGTAAACGCTTGATGATATTGGCGATTGGTGAGGTTATGGATGCAGCGAGAGCCTGCTGGGGGGAGCAGGCTCTCGCTGAATATGGGGGATGTATGAATCTTGTCGGTTAGAGGGTCAGATCGAGGATTGAGTTGTAAACGATGCTGAAGATACCGAGGCAGATGATGCCGGCTACGGTGATAATCAGGCCAAGACGTTCGGAGATGGCTGATTTAAATTTGGCAATGGGACATTCTTCAGGTGAGATATACATTGCTTTTACGACGAGCAGATAGTAGTAGAGCGACACGATAGTGTTGATCAATGCTATGAGCACGAGTACGTACAATGCGATTGAACCTTGATGGAGGGCTCCGGTGAAGATAAAGAATTTACTGAAGAAGCCTGCGAACGGGGGGATACCGGCGAGTGAGAACATTGCCAACATCATGCAGAAAGCCAAACGGGGGTTGGTTTTGCTCAATCCGCGGTAGGAGTCCATGTCGACAGCGCCATTGTTGTTTTCGATGGCTTGGATAACGCCGAAGGCTGCCAAGTTGGAGAAGATGTAGACGAGGATATAGAACATCATCGCTGCCAACGACATTTCGTTGACGCCAATAACGCCGAGCATGATGTAGCCGGCTTGTGACACCGACGAGAACGCTAAGAAGCGTTTCATGTTGCGTTGGCGTATGGCGAAGAGGTTGCCGACGGTGATTGTAAGGATAATCAAGGCGTAGAGCATCCATTCCCAAGCTATGTCGTAGGCTTGACCAAAGGCTTGAACCAAGACTACCATGAAGGCAAAGGCTGTAGCGCCCTTAGAGATTACCGACAGATAGGATGTAACGGATGTGGGGGCTCCTTGGTAGGTGTCGGCAGTCCAAAGGTGGAAGGGTACCAATGAGAGTTTGAAGCCGATACCGGCCATAACGAACGCCAAGGCTACGATGAGCATACCCGAGCCTTCGGTGACTGCGAGAGCAATCTTGCTGAAGTAGAGCGAACCGGCGATACCGTAGACGAATGACAAGCCGAGCATGAAGACGGCCGAGGAGAATACGGCAGTAAGGATATATTTGACGGCAGCTTCGTGGCTTTCATAGCGGTTTTTATCGAATGCTACCATTGCAGCCAAAGGCAGAGAGGCTGATTCGAGACCGATAAGGAACACCAAGAAGTGGCGAGCCGAAATCATCAGATACATGCCAAAGAGGGTCACGAGCAAGAGTTCGTAGAACTCGCCACGGCGCATGATTTGGGGTTGCGACGATGTCCATGTCAGCGACTGAATCAATACAATCACAACGCCGACGTTGAGGATGTTTTTGATAGCAGCGACAATGGGGGTAGTCACGTACATACCGCCAAATACGGAGACTTCGCCTTCGGGTGTAGCGAAGATGAAGCTTGCTACGGTGAAGATGGCAAACAAGATGGTAGCCAACAAGGAGGTGCCTTTGACAGCGACCATGTCGGTGCCCTGCACTTTGGTGCGAGGGGCAAAGACATCATAGAGGAAGACTAATAGAAATACGACTAACAATCCTATTTCTTGCTTCATTGCTAAAAATTGAGAATAATCCATTTCTTATTAATCTTATTAGAATAAGGCGGCGAAACCGGCGCCAAATGTGTCTTTAATCAATGATGCGAAGAAGTTGGGGAAGCAACCGATAGCGGCGACGCAAACAATCAGGGTGATAGTTGAGAGGCGTTCCCACCAAGTTGCATCGGTCAACTCGAGGTGATGTTTGTCTTGAACCGGGCCGAAGAGCAGTTTGCCAACGACGCGGAGGATATAGACAGCGGTGATGACAATCGAGCAGCAAGCGACGATGGCAAATACCAAGCGGAGCGCACCTGCACCGGCCAACAAGTCGGCCATACCGGCTTTGAACGAGCCGACGAAGATAGTCATCTCAGCTACGAAGCCCGAGAGGCCCGGCAGACCCAACGAAGCCATACCGGCGATAACGTAGCAAACCGAGAGGTAGGGCATGATACGCATCATGCCACCCATTTGACGGATATCGCGTGTGTGAGTACGGCCGTAAATCATACCGATAAGGGCGAAGAACAGGGCTGTCATCAAACCGTGAGAAAGCATCTGCATTACTGCACCGGTCATTGTAGTTTGGTTGAGCATCAAGATGGCAAACAATACCAAACCGCAGTGTGACACTGATGAGTAGGCATTGATATATTTCAAGTCGGTTTGAACGCAAGCGCTGAATGCTCCGTAAACGACCGAGATACCGGTGAGGATAAGGAATATCCAAGAGAGCTCTTGAGCGGCTTCGGGCATCAGGTAGATAGCTACACGGAAGCAGCCGTAGCCACCGAGTTTCATCAAGACGCCCGCGTGGAGCATTGATACGGCGGTAGGCGCTGAAGCGTGACCGTCGGGGCTCCATGTGTGGAAGGGGAACATCGCGCCCAACACGCCGAAACCGACAAACGTCATCGGGAAGAGGAAGTATTGCCAAGTTTGGGGGATTGAATGAGACTGAGCGATAGTGACGATATTCCAAGTGTGTTGACCGTCGGGGCCGATTGAGTTGTAGTAGATGCCGATGAGGCCGAGCATCAAGAATGCTGAGCCACCCATAAGCATCAGGGTAAGTTTCATTGCTGAATAGTTCTTGTTGCCGCTACCCCAAACGCCGATAAGGAGGTACATCGGGATAAGAGCGACTTCATAGAACATAAACATCGTGAACAGGTCGATCGAGATAAAGAAGCCAAACACGCCGGTCGACAAGAGAATCAACCAGAGGAAGAAGGCTTTAGGTTGGTCGATTTTCCAAGAGGCAAACGAGCCGGCAAAGACGATAATCGACGAAAGCAGGAGCATGGCGATTGAGACGCCGTCGACGCCGACAGCCAAATGGATGTTGAGCGGGCCAAACCATTCCCAAGAGCCGGTGAAGAGCATAGGAGCATCAGCGCCGTCTTGGCGAAGGCCGATGTAGGATATCAGCAAGTAAACGCTGAGGGCAATAAGGATGGATGAACCAACCACAGCCACGGTGCGGATTTGCTTGATATTGCGGCATAGTGCAAGGCCACCGAGCATGAGCACGGGGATGACTACGAAATAAATCAATATATTTGAGAATATATCCGTTAGCATAATTACTTAGATTTAGCTATGATTGGCGATTAGAAGAATAAGAAGATTATTGCCACCGTACCGCCACCGAGAATCAAAGCGCCGAGCAGGTAAACCAATACGTAGGATTGGACATTGCCCGATTGGAGACCACGGATAGAGAAAGAGACTTTGTCGGTGACGTTGGCAAACATATCCATCGTGCCGTCGATGATGTGGCGGTCAAACCAAGCAATGGGGCGGCAAATCTTGTCGAAGATGATGCGATGGGTGATAAACATGTAGAGTTCGTCCCAATACATGCGGTGACGACACCAGCGCCAGAGTGTAGGCATGGCGGCACGCATTTTTTCGGGAAGGGGATTTTCTTTCATGTACATCTTCGCAGCAATCAAGATAGCGACGATGGCAACCAAAAGGCTAATCGAAGCGACGGTCCAATCGAGATGGATTTCGTAGGGTTCGCCGTTCCAAGTGACGAGTTTGCCAAAGGGAATCAAGCCGGCGAGAGTAGCTACGACAGCCAAGAGGATTAGGGGCACGGTCATAGTCCAAGGTTGGTCGGAGGGAGCGTGGTGGCCGTCTTCGATTTTGTGATCTTTCCACCAGAAGATGAGGAAGTAGAGGCGGAACATGTAGAAGGCGGTCAAACCGGCTACCAACGACATCCAGATGTAAGCGACGATTGATTGGCCGAAGCAAGCTGAAAGGATTTCGTCTTTGGAGAAGAAACCTGAGAACGGTATGATACCGGCGATAGCGAGACAGCCGACCAAGAAGGTGATGTGGGTCTTAGGCATATATTTGCGCAGACCGTGCATCGAGGTATAGTCGTTAGAGCCGACAGCGTGGATGATGGCACCTGCACCGAGGAAGAGCAATGCTTTGAACATTGCGTGGGTGAACAAGTGGAACATCGAAGCCATGAAGCCAAGGTTTTCGTGAACCGATTCGCGAGATACGCCGAGCGAAACCATCATGAAGGCGATTTGCGAGATGGTAGAGAAGGCGAGCACGCGTTTGATGTCGAGCTGAGCACAAGCTACCATAGCGGCATAGAGCGCGGTAAGAGCGCCGACGATGGTGACGAAATCAAGGGCCCAGCCACCGGCTTCGGCGTTGAACAGGTAGAGGGGGAACAGACGTGCTACCAAGTAGACACCGGCGACGACCATGGTTGCAGCGTGAATCAACGCTGAAACGGGGGTCGGGCCTTCCATTGCGTCGGGCAGCCAAATGTGAAGGGGAAGCATTGCTGATTTACCCATACCGCCCATGAAGATGAGCACGAGGGCTACAGTCAGCAACGAGCCGCCGAGGAATGCCTGAGTTGCGGGGTTAGAGAAGATGTTGCCTGCTTGGAGACCGATTTGATAGGTATTGTCCATACCGGGCACGGCAGCCGAAGTCATATCGGTGAAGTTGAAGGTGCCGGTATAGTAAGAGAGGATGAGGATACCGATGAGGAAACCGAGGTCGGCGAAGCGGGTGACAATAAATGCTTTTTTCGAAGCTGAGACGGCAGCGGGCTTGGTGTAGTAGAAACCGATGAGCAGATAAGATGAAGCGCCCACCAACTCCCAGAAGATATACATTTGGAAGATGTTGGTAGCGACAACCAATCCGAGCATCGAGAACGAGAAGAGCGACAAGAAGGCGTAGAAGCGTTGGAAACCGCGTTCGTAGACGCCGTGGTGGTCGCGCATGTAGCCGTTGCTATAGAGATGCACCATAAATGAGATAGTGGTGATGACTACGAGCATCAATGCCGAAATCGGGTCGAGCAAGAAACCGAGGCGAATGACGAGGTTGTCGTAGATAGCGAGCCAATCTTGGTTGAAGATAATGGCTTGCAAACGATGACCATCGCCGTCGATAAATTGGGGATTACCCGAGAAGAAATAGAGATAAGCCGTATAGTAGGCCAAAATCATGACAACACCCATCGAAGTCGTGCCGATGATACCGGAGACGCGCGGGGTGAGTTTGTTGCCGAAAAGTCCCAGGAAGAGGAACATAATCAGCGGCAATGCTAAAATTAATACCGGAATAGTTGCTTCCATGGGCTTTAAAATTTCATTTTAGTTAGATCTTTGACATCAATATCTTTCGAGATGCGGAAAGCATTGATGATAATAGCGATAGCGACGGCGGTTTCGGCTGCTGCAATAGCGATAGCGAAGAGCGTGAAGAACATGCCTTCCATCGAATTGGGGAACAGGAAACGGTTGAAGACGACGAAATTGATATCGACAGCGTTGAGCATGAGCTCTAACGAGATGAGGATAGCAATCATGTTGCGACGTGTCAAGAAGCCGTAGACTCCGCAGCTAAACATAATCAGGCTGGGAATCAAGAAATAAAGGGCATTTAATTCGAAATTCATATCCTAATCTTTGTTTTTGCGGGCGACTACGATGCCGCCAATGATACATGCGAGTAATAATACACTTATTGCTTCGAAAGGCAACAAATAGCCATTGTCGCCGGTCGAGAGAATTGTTTGACCGATAGTGTGCATATCAGGGTTGTCCATCTGAGGTTTAGACACCAAGAGTTGGCAACGGTCGATTAACGACCAAGCGCAAATGACCAAGGTCACAACGCCACCAAGCACACCAATCAGTTTCTTTTTCGAAGCGAGTTTCTGGGCGCTGTCGCCCGGGTGACTCGTGAGCAAAATCGAGAATACGACAAGGACAACAATACCTCCGGCATAAACCGCTATCTGGACGGCTCCCAAGAATTGGTAGTCGAGCATGAAATAGACGGCAGCGGTTGCGAAGAGCGCAAACAAGAGGAAAGTAGCCGAGCGAAGGATTTTGCGGGTGGTCACCGCCAATACCGAGAAGATTACAATCGCCAGAGCGATTACGGCATAAGCAATGAGACTTCCTACTGATTCCATATAGTGTTATTGATTTTATTTTTTATCGTTAGAATTGTTGGCTGCGGCGCGCTGAGCTTTGAGCTTGGCGGCTTTTTCCAAAGCTGCACGTATTTTGGCTTCCTTTTCGGGGTCGCCACCGGCAGCAGCGAGGGCCTTAGCGGCGGGGTCGTCAGCCTTGGGTGCAGCGGTTGAGGCAGCAGCGGCGCCGGTTTCTGTGGCTGCTTTTTTGGCAGCGGCAGCGGCCCGAGCAGCAGCTATTTTAGCCTCTTTCTCGGCGAGCAATTTAGCTTTCTCCTCTTCGGTAGGCTCGGGTTCGGGCTTTTCGGGGAGATAGTTGAGTTGCTTGACAAGTTTAGAGCGAGTGAAGACGGCTTGTTCAAAGTCGTTTGAGAACTTCAACGCGTTGGTTGGGCAAGAAGTGACGCACAGTTGACAGAAAGTGCAGCTGCCCAAGTCGTAGATATATTTGTCAAGTTTTTTCTTTTTTTTGCCGTCCCAGGTGTCGACCATCTTTGATTGGATGGTGATAGTACCATTCGGGCAATTACGCTCACACGTTCCGCAGGCTATACATTTGTGGTTGCCCTCGTTGTCGTAGTCGAGTTCGAGGCAAGCGCGGAAGCGCTGAGGGATGTGGTGCGTTTCTCTGTTTTCGGGATATTTTTCCGTTATTTTAGGAGTGACATATTCCTTACCGGTAACCGCCATACCTTTAACCAGGCTGAGGAAACCGCTTCCTAACGATGAAAAATAGTCTTTTACACTACCCATAAATTTGTTGTTCTCTTTATATATTTATTTGTTACTTATGAATTTTCGAAGTTCATGAGGCATCAGCGCACCTGACCGCCGACGATGTCGAGCAGTTCGGTAGTGATACTTTGTTGGCGCAGCTTGTTGTATTCCAAGCGCAATTGGTCGAGGAGTTTCTTAGCGTTGTCGTTGGCGCTTTGCATGGCCATGACACGTGCGGCCTGTTCGGATGCACGATTTTCGTAGAATACTTCCTGCATTACAGACAGCAAGAACAATGGCAATACGCGATTGAAGATAGTATTGGCATCGGGCTCAAAGATATAGGGGCGCGAGCTTTGAGCTGAGGCGCCGGCAATCATTTGCTGAGACACGGGCAGCAGGGAGTCGACACGCGGACGTTGTCGCGACACGCTCATATAATTCATATAGAGCAGTTCTACGGCGTCGGTCTCACCACTGACGAATGTTTCGACCAGTTGTCGGGTAAACTCTTTGACGACCGAGTCGTCTGATTTGGAGTTGACACCGTCAAAGCCGGCTACATTGATGGCGGGAGATTGGAGTTTGCGGCACGCTTTTGCAATCTTCTCCCCTACCGGTACGATAGTGAGTTTCAAGCTTTGCCCATGGCTCTGTCGGAGGGAGCCGACATGAGCCACGAGTTGCTTGTAGAGATTGACATTATAAGCGCCACAGAGACCATCGTCCGAGCCAAACACTACTAAGGTGACGCGATTTACTTCGCGTGGCTCAATCAGAGGCGACGAGAAAGCAGCGTCGGCCGACAGCAGATTTGAGATGATAGTTTCAATCTGATGGCGGAATGGCACTAATTGGCGCAGCGTCTGCTCTGCCTTGTGCATCTTAGCCGATGAAATCATCTTCATCGCACCGGTGATTTTCTCCGATGATGCTACTGACCCGATTCGTCCTTTTAATTCTCTGAGGGTTGCCATTGAATGCTTGGTCTGATGTGGTTAATAGGGTTTATTTATAACTTGCTACGACTTCGGTTGCGGCAGCTTCCAAAGCGGCAGTCACTTCGTCGGTCAACTTGCCTGAGGCAATCACTTGGAGAGCGTCGGCATGTTTGGCGTGGAGCAACTGGAGATAAGATTTTTCAAATTCAGCCACTTTATCGACGGGCACGTCGGAGAGCAAGCCTTTGACGCCGCAATAAATGACGGCTACTTGGTCGGCAACGTCCCAAGGTTGATATTGGGGTTGAATCAATAAGCGTTCGTTTTTGCGACCACGGTCGATTACGCGAGCAGTAACAGGGTCGATGTCGCCACCAAATTTGGTGAACGATTCAAGTTCGCGGAATTGTGCTTGGTCGATTTTGAGTGTACCGGCCACCTTCTTCATTGATTTGATTTGGGCATTACCACCTACACGCGACACTGAGATACCGACATTGATGGCAGGACGGATACCGCGGTTGAACAGCGCGGTTTCCAAATAGATTTGGCCGTCGGTAATTGAGATGACATTGGTAGGGATATAGGCCGAAACGTCGCCTGCTTGAGTCTCGATGATGGGGAGCGCTGTGAGCGAACCACCACCTTTGACGATGGGTTTGAGCACTGCGGGCAGGTCGTTCATCATCGAAGCGACCTTTTGGTTGTTGATGATTTTTGCCGCGCGCTCCAACAGACGAGAGTGCAAATAGAAGATATCGCCGGGGTAAGCCTCACGTCCGGAGGGACGTTTGAGGATAAGCGAGATTTCGCGATAGGCGACGGCTTGTTTCGACAAGTCGTCGTAGACGATAAGGGCGTCGCGACCGGTGTCGCGGATATATTCGCCGATAGCCACGCCGGCAAAGGGCGAATAATAGCGCATAGCGGCTGAGTCGGAGGCTGAGGCCGATACTACAACGGTATAGTCCATAGCGCCGTGTTGACGCAGGGTTTCAACGGTTGCGGCGATTGACGAAGCCTTTTGGCCGATTGCGACATAAATACAGTAGACAGGTTTGCCTGCTTCGAAACCTTTACGCTGATTGATGATGGTGTCGATGGCGATAGCGGTTTTACCGATTTGACGGTCGCCGATGATAAGCTCGCGCTGACCGCGACCTATGGGCACCATAGCATCGACGGCTTTGATACCGGTTTGCAACGGTTGGTTGACAGGCTGACGGAAAATAACGCCCGGGGCCTTTCGTTCCAAGGGCATCAGCAGACGCTCGCCTTGGATGGGGCCACGTCCGTCGATAGGTTCGCCAAGGACATTGATGACGCGGCCAAAGACGCCGTCGCCCACAGGGATTGAGGCGATTTCGCCGGTACGACGCACGGTCATGTTTTCAGTAACCTTGTTGACGTCATTGAGAAGGATAACGCCGACGTTGCTTTCTTCGAGGTTGAGGGCGACGCCTTTGACACCGTTCTCAAACTCTACCAACTCATTGGCACAGACATTGTCCAAGCCGTAGACATGGGCTACGCCATCACCTACGTTGAGGACGGTACCAACCTCTTCGAACGACACTTTAGAGTTGACGCTCTCGAGTTGTTGTTTTAATACTTCCGATATCTCGCTGGGATTAATCATTACTATTTTCCTATTTGCTTAAAAGTTTCAAACGCAGTTGTTTCAATTCATTTTTCAGGGAGGCGTCGAGACGCTCAGAGTCGATTGTCACCACGAAGCCACCGATAAGCTCGGGGTCGATAGATTCATGGTATTCTACCTTGGCACCACCGACGTGGCTTTCGATGAGCGATTTAAGGCGTTTGGCCTCATCGGGCTCCATAGCGGTGGCCGAAGTGATTTCAACCGAATAGATATTGTTGGCCTTACGATACAGCTGAAGATAAGCTAATGCGATGTCGCGGGTCATGCCAATGCGATTGTTGTCAATCAAGAGTTGGACAAAGTCGGAATAGACGCTGTCGCTCTTGGTGGCGCCGCCGGCAGTGGCAAGCAATGACGACTTCGACTGAGCCGGGACAAACGGGTTGTTCATCACTGTCGATAGCTCTGCTTGGCCGGCAAAACTTGCCGAAAGTGTTTTCATCAGCGTGTACACACGCTCGGCCTGCCCATTATCGAGGGCAAACTTCAAAAGAGCTTTGGCGTAACGCCGTGGTATAAGACCGTCGTTCATTGCGTTTTTGACTTAGTTTTTCTTCTCCATTTCGTCGAGCAGTTGGTCGACAAGTTTGCTTTGGGCTTTTTTGTCTTGCATCTGGTTGCGGACAACCTTTTGAGCGATGTCTAAGGCGAAAGCGCCCACTTCGTCGCGGATATTTTGCTCAGCTTCTTTGCGAGCTTGCTCGATAGAGAGTTTAGCCTGCTCCATCTCTTTTTGCGCTGCGTCTTTGGCGGCGTTGCGAGCTTCTTCGATAATCTGAGTTTTCATGCGGTCGGCTTCGCGAAGGATGTCGGCCTGTTGGCGACGAGCCTCAGCCATTTGATTGTCGGCTTCGGCACGAGCGTTGTCAAGCTGCTCTTTGGCGTTTTGAGCATACTCCACACCTTTGTCGATCAGAGTGGCACGCTCGTCAACCATTTTCATGATTGCAGGCCATGCAAATTTCCATAAAATAAGGAAAAGCACGGCAAAGGACACGAACATCCAAAATATCAGACCGAAACTTGGCGTGAAAAGTTCCATATAAGAGAGGAATTAAATGTTTATACAAACAGTGCGAGAATACATACGATAACTGCGAACAGTGCGACACCTTCTACGAGGGCGGCAATCACAATCATGTTGCTTCGGATATCACCCGATGCTTCAGGTTGACGTGCGATAGCTTCCATTGCGGACGAACCGATTTTACCGATACCGATACCGGCACCAATTGCAGCGATAGCTGCGCCGATGCTTGCTCCGAGACCAAGAAGGGCTTCTGCTAAGAAAATCATTGAGAACATAGTTGATTATTGTTTAGTTGGTTTATGAATTTTGTTTCTATAAGTTTAGTTGGCAGCCACGGCGTCGTTGGCCTCGGCTTGATGTTTGGCATGAGGGCGTTCCTGAGCCAAAGAGATAAAGATGGTCGACAACATCGTAAACACATACGCTTGGATGAAGCTTACCAGCACATCAATCAACAGCATGAAGATTGAGAAGAGCACCGAGACAACGGTTGTGCCGCCGGCCACTACTGCGCCCATCTGTGCGAATATGAATATCAACAATGTCAACACTATGACAATCATGTGGCCACCCATCATGTTGGCAAACAGACGGACGGTCAATGCTGCCGGCTTGGTGAACATACCAAACACTTCAATCAAGGGCATGATTGGCAACGGGCATTTCAACCAAACGGGCACGTCGGGCCAAAATATCTCTTTCCAATAATGCTTGGTTCCGAAGATGTTTGTGACAAAGAATGTCATCAATGCCAACACAAGTGTTACAGCGATATTACCCGTCAAGTTGGCACCGCCGGGGAATACCACCATCAGACCCATCAAGTTCATCACAAAGATGAAGAAGAATACGGTCAACAGATATGGAGCGAAACGACGTGCTTGGTCTTTGAGTGTCGACTTTATCACGCCGTCATAGATAAACACTACCAACGCTTCGATTGCGCCAAGGCCTTTGCGCGGGGCGCGCAT
>CAZBBL010000057.1:0-11711 GCA_964490275.1 uncultured Barnesiella sp. | reverse complement strand
GCGTCGAGATAACGTTTCATGGCGTCGGCGTCGTGGTCGATGACGATTTGTCGTAGCTCGGCGAGTTTTTCTTGGATGCGCTGTAGCTGGTCGGGGGTGTTGGGGTTGAATAGAATTTCGCTCAGTAGGTAGTCGTCTTCAGACATTAGTCCTTTGGCGATGGCCATGTGGCGTTTGAAGGTTGTGCCGGGGGCGTTTTGATGGCGCATGATGCCGGCGAAGACCAATGTTGAGGCGAATGGTATGGAGAGCGAGTAGGCGATAGTAGAGTCGTGTTCGGCGAAGGTGTATTCTTCGATGTGGAGGCCAAGGCGGTTGTAGAGGTCGCGGAAGAATACTTTGCCAAGGTGGTCGCTCTCGGAGATGATAATGGCGTTTTCGTTGGCGAGGTTGCTAAGTGAGGCAAACGTAGGGCCAAACATGGGGTGGGTCGAGACGAACGGATGGCCGGCGGAGGCGTAAAATTCGGGTAAGCCGGTTTTTACCGAGGCGATGTCGGAGAGAATGGCGTTTTGCGGGATAGCGTCCATGACGGATTGGAAGGCCGGGATGGTATATTTGACGGTAGCGGCATTGATGACCAATTCGGGTTGGAATTGTCGTATTTGGTCGATGTCGGTAAATCGCTCGGTGTTGAATGTGAATCGGAGCTTTTGCGGGTTGGTGTCGTAGATAGCGACGCGGTGGTCAAACGATAGGATATCGCTGAAGAATGTGCCCATTTTGCCGGCGCCGAGTATGAGTATTTTCATTGTTGGGTAGTGGCTTAGCGTTGGTTGAGAATTTCGACTTGTTGACGCACTGACTCTTCGTGAATGGCGAGGAGGATGGTGCGCATGGCTTCGGGGTCGATGCCCATTTCTTGAGCTGCTTTGATGCGTGTGGCTATGATGTCGTTGTAGCGGTTGGCTTGTACGACGGGCATACGATGTTCTTTTTTGTAAAGGCCTATTTCACGCGACACGCGCATACGTTTGCTGAGGGTTTCGAGCAGCTCGTTGTCGATTTGGTCGATTTGTTGGCGCAGGAGAGTGAGGTTTTCGGTTGAATTTTTCTCGGCGCGAATGACGAGGGTGTTGAGGATGAAGTTGAGTATCTCGGGTGTCACCTGCTGAGAAGCGTCGCTCCAAGCGCAGTCGGGGTTGCAATGGCTTTCGATGATGAGGCCGTTGAAGCCCATGTCGAGAGCTTGCTGAGAGAGCGATGATATGAGTTCGCGTTTGCCGCCGATGTGAGATGGGTCGCAGATGATAGGGAGATTGGGGTAGCGCAAGCGTAGCTCGATGGGGATGTGCCATTGGGGCATGTTGCGGTAGAGGTGTTTGCCGTAAGCGCTAAATCCGCGGTGGATGGCTCCGATGCGATGGATGCCTGCGTTGTAGATACGTTGCATGGCTCCAATCCATAGCTCGAGGTCGGGGTTGACCGGGTTTTTGACGAGCACGGGGACGTCGGCTTTGGCATCGGAGAGGGCGTCGGCGATTTCTTGCATGGCGAATGGGTTGGCCGATGTGCGGGCGCCAATCCAAAGGAGGTCGACACCGGCTTCCAAGGCGGCTTCGACGTGTTGACGTGTGGCGACTTCTGTGGCGACATACATGCCGGTTTCGGCTTTGACGTCTTTGAGCCATTGGAGGCCTTCGATGCCTACACCTTCAAAGCCTCCGGGTTTGGTGCGCGGTTTCCAGATACCGGCGCGGAATATTTTGATGCCGTTTTGGGCGAGTTCGTGAGCTGTTGTGAGTACTTGGTCGCGAGTTTCGGCGCTGCAGGGGCCGGCAATGATAATTGGCTTGGATGAATCTACGCCTTCGAAATTGATTGGTTGTAGTTGTGTCATCGCTGTTTCAGAGTTAAATAAGCGTTAGTTTAAAAATAGATTAAGCGTTGCTGTTGATGATGCGTTGCAGGGCTTCTTGCATACGTTCAACGGGGGTGCAAAGAGATATGCGTATATAGCGTTCGCCGTTCGACCCGAAGATAAACCCGGGGGTAAGGAATACGCGAGCGTTGTAGAGCAAGCGGTCGGCGAGAGCTTCGGATGAGGGCTCGGTGTCGGGGATGCGTCCCCAAAGGAACAGACCTTGTTGGGAGGGGTTGAAAGTGCATCCGAGCTGTGTCATAATGTCTTCGGCGGTTTGTCGGCGTGAGGCATATGTGGCATTGACTTTGGCATACCAGTCGGGACCGAGTTTGAGGGCCTGGGTGGCAGCGAGCATTGTGGGCTTGAATTGGCCCGAGTCGATGTTGGATTTCACTTTGAGCATCCATGAGATGAATGTGGGGTTGGAGGCAACCATGCCCATACGCCAGCCGGCCATGTTGTGGCTTTTGCTCAGCGAGTTCATTTCGAGGACAATGTCTTTGGCTCCTTTGACAGAGAGGATGCTCATCGGATTTTTGTTGAGTATGAAGCTATATGGATTGTCGTGGACAATGACGATGTTGTGCTTACGGCCAAAATTTACCAATCGATCGAACAATCCGATGGAGGCCGGTGTGCCGGTAGGCATGTGGGGGTAGTTGACCCACATTAGTTTGATGCGGTCGAGTGGAAGTTGTTCGAGCTTGGCAAAGTCGGGATACCAGCCGTTTTCTTCAGTGAGGTCGTAGTTGAATATTTCGGCGCCGATCATTTTGCTGACCGAGGAGTAGGTTGGGTAGCCGGGGTTGGGCACGAGGACGCCGTCGCCGGGGTTGAGGAAAGTCAGCGAGACGTGGAGCACGCCCTCTTTTGAGCCGATAAGAGGGAGGATTTCGTTGTCGGGGTTGAGGTCGACGTCGTAGTTGCGTTTATACCAGTTGGCAAATTCGGCGCGTAGCTCGGGAAGGCCGATGTGGGTTTGGTAGCTATGGTTTGAGGCAACGTTGGCAGCTTGGCAGAGGGTGTCGATGACAGATTGGTCGGGAGGGAGGTCGGGGCCACCGATGCCGAGCGAGATGATGTCGTTGCCGGCGGCGTTGAGGGCGGCTACTTCTTTGAGCTTGCGTGAGAAGTAGTATTCTTGTATGCGGTCGACGCGTTGGGCGGGTTTGATAGCAGAGTTATTCATTTGGTTGGTTGATTTTGGTATCACAGTGGCAGTATTCGCCAAGTATTTTGAAGTCGTTGGTGAGCGGACGGGCGGCATCGACGGCTTGGCGATAGCGAGCGTAGTCGTCGAATGTGAGGTCGACGTAGAAACGATATTCCCATTCGCGACCAATGATTGGCAACGATTGTATTTTTGATAAGTTCATGTCGTAGAAGGAGAGGATTGTCAACACTTTTGACAAGGCTCCGTTGGTGTGAGGGAGAGTGAAGACGACCGATGCTTTGTCGATGGGGGCATTGCGATGGGCTTCGGCGGCGAGCAGCGGGTCGGCAATGATGAGGAAACGAGTGAAATTGCGTTTGTTGGTTTCGATGCTGCGGTCGAGGATGTTGAGTCCGTAAAGCTCGGCGGCGTATTCGCCACAGACGGCGGCGTGGCCGGAGAGGTGGTGTTCGGAGATTTCGCGAGCGCTGCCGGCGGTGTCGAATTTTTCGATCATTTTGAGGTTGGGGTGGCGGCGGAGATATTGCTCGCATTGCATCAGGGCGATGGGATGGGAGTTGACTTCGGTGAGCGAGTCGATTGTTTCGCCGGGGAGGGCGGCCAGGGCGTGAGAGATTCTCATTTTGTATTCGCCTATGATTTGCAGGTTGCTTTGACGCAGCAGTTCGTGATTTTGGAGGAGGCTTCCGGCGATGGTGTTTTCGATGGCGACAATGCCATAGAGAGAGGCGTCGGTAGCGAGGGTGTCAAACATAGTCGGGAAGGTGTCGCAGGGGATTGTTTCAATCTCTTCGTCTTTGAAATATTGGCGGGCGGCAGCGTCGTGATAGCACCCGGCAACACCTTGGATAGTCACTCGTTTTTTCATTGTGTCTTTTAAAGTATCTATAAAATAAAAAATCCCGTCTGCAAAGGCGGGATTTTATATTGTTAATCATTCAATCGTTTTCGGAATGGCTCATAAAACCCCGTTTTTATTGTTGAAAATAAAAATAAAAAGAGAAGAAATATGAGCTAAATCGAGTCATTGTGTCTGCAAATGTTTTGGTTAGACGCTGCAAAGTTAGTTATTTGTTTTTTAATAGCAAGAGTTTTCTAAAAAATATTTACAAAAATGTCAAATTTTGTAGAAAATGGATATTTGAGGGAGGTGTCAGAATGCGGGGACGAAGATGACGATTCGATTCCAATCGTTGTTGGGGTAGATTTGAGTGGAGCTGCCTTGGGCGTCGATGGCGAGGCGAGAAGGGCTGATGCCGTAGGTGTCGGTGAGCAGGTTGTAGACGGTTTGGGCACGGCGTTGAGAGAGCTCGAGGTTGTATTGAGCCGAGCCGGTGTCTTTGTCGGCATAGCCACAGATGACGACGTCAATGCCGGGGTTGTCGTTGAGGTATTGAGCTACGTTGTAGACGTTGACCATTTCTTGTTCGGAAACTTGGTCGGAATTGATGGTGAAACGCACGGTGGTGAGCATCGGCGCGGTGATGATTTGTGTTTCATCGACTTGTGCCACTTCGGGGCATGGGAGCTGTGATTGAGCGACGGCGAGGGCAGCTGCGGTGGCGGCGAGGTCGGCACGCATGGCGTTGATTTGTCCGTTCAGACTATTGATATATGCGAGGTCGTTGCAGCGGTTGAACGATTTGAAGTTGCTGCCGCCAAAGTTGATGGTGAATCCGGCGAGGGCTGTAATGTCGATGTCGACTGGGGCTCCGTAGGCGCAGAGGTTGAAGTTGTCGCCATAGAACGAGGCGCGGCCTTCGACGAAGAAGTCGGCGTAGGAGCAGAGGCGCAGGCGCATTTGCAATCCGGCCGATACGGGCAGTGTCCAGGAGTTGTGGCGCAGAGAGCCGTGGTCGTTGTAGATGTTGGTAGCCGAGGCTTTAAAGTCGTAGGTGAATGTTCCGCCAAGGCCTACGAAGGGCACGATGGAGAATACTCTCGAGGTGTTAACGCCGCCTAAGGAGTTGAACATATCCCACATGAAGTCGAGGTTGGCGTTGGCCATTTTTGCTTTAGAGTAGGTTTGGTAGTCCCAATGGATGGAGCCATATTGCATGGATATGCGCCAAGCCAGATAGGGCGACATCCATTTGCCGAAGCCAAGGTTGTAGGCCATAGTAAAGTGGCGGGCGGGGTCGCCTTTGTCGAGTTTGTATTCGACGAACGGGACGTTGACGCCGGCGCCGAGCTGCAAGAACCAGTTGTCGCCGGTGGTGGAGTAGTATTTGCTGCTGCACGTCGATGGGTCGGCGACCATAGTCAGGCTTTCACTGACCATGACGGTGTCTTGTGCTGCGGCTTTTTGAGCAGGGAGGATGATGCCGCCAATGGCGAGCATTGCTAAGAGGATGTTAGTTTTCATGGGAGAGAGTTTTTTCGAGTTGATAGTGTTTGTGTAAGCTGTTGATGTAAGCTGTTGCCGGGAGGAAGTTGAATTGTGAGGATAGATTGCAGCCCGGTCGCTGCGATGTAAAATAATAACGCCCCCTTCGTGATTTTGTTCGAAGGGGGCGTTGTGGGGTAAAAGTTGTGATTAGTCGAAAGCTCCGTCGAAGCCTTCGTCGGCTTCGACTTCCTCCTCTTCGTAGTCGCCGTAGTATTCGCCTTGGCAGAGGTTGAATGTCGGTTCGGAGAATCGAGTTGTTTGCTTATAGGGGAGGGATGGGTCGGCATAGACTTTCTTCATGTAGAGGCCGTAGATAGGTAGGGCCATTGAGGCGCCTTGACCGTTGGCCATGGTGTTGAAGTGGATGTAGCGTTCTTCGCCGCCTACCCAGACGCCCGATACGAGGTCGGGGGTGAAGCCCATAAACCAACCGTCGGCATTGTAGTTGGTCGTACCGGTTTTGCCGCCCATTTGAGCGGTGATGTTGTAGGGGGCGCGGCGTACGCGGTTACCGGTACCGTAGTCGATGACGTCTTTGAGCATTGAGAGGATGCGTTGGTGACCTTTTTCGGTCAACACTTCGACGTGGTTGGTTGAGAACTCGGATATGATGTTGCCGTTGGCGTCGGCTATAGCGGTTACGTAGACTGGAGTGGAGCGGATGCCTTTGTTGGCGAAGGCTGTGTAGGCGCCGACCATTTCGCGCACGGAGACGTCGCAGACGCCCAAGCAGAGCGACATGACGGGGTCGATTTTGTTGGTGATGCCAAAGTTGTGGAGGTATCTGACGAGTGTGGCGGGTTTGAGGGCGTGCATCAGTCGGGCCGAAATCCAGTTGTTGGAGTTGGTTAAGGCCCAACGTAGTGTTACCATTTCGCCGACGCGGGCTGAGCCGGAGTTGCGGGGAGCCCAGGCGTTGCCGGCTTCGTCGGTGTAGACGGGCTGCACGTTGAGGAATGCGTCGCAGGGGGTGTAGCCTTCGTCCATGGCGTAGGCATAGAGGTAGGGCTTGATTGTCGAACCTACTTGACGTCGACCGGTCGAGACCATGTCGTATTGGAAGTAGTTGAAGTTGGGGCCGCCGACGTAGGCTTTGACGTAGCCGGTTTTGGGGTCCATCGACATGAATCCGCAACGTAGGAAGTGTTTTTGATAAAGTATGGAGTCGCGGGGAGTCATGACGGTGTCTCTAACTCCGTTGTAGGTGAATACGTCCATTTCTCGCGGGGTGTTGAATGCGCGAGAGATTTCGGCGTCGGAGCAGCCGGCTTTTTTCATGACGCGATAGCGGTCAGACTGTTTGATGGCTGTCTGGATGAGGCGTTCGAGTTGGGCTTGAGAGAGCTCGTCGCGATTTGAGGAGTAGGGGGCGCCTTTGACGCCGCGTTTTTCGCTGAAGAATCGGCGTTGGAGGTCGGCCATGTGTTCTTCGACGGCTTCTTCGGCATAGCGCTGCATGCGCGAGTCGATGGTCGTATATATTTTCAAGCCGTCGGAGTAGATGTCGTATTTTGAGCCGTCGGCTTTGGGGTTTTTCTCGACCCAACCAAAGAGGGGGTTCTCAATCCAAGCGATGGAGTCGTCGACAAATTTTTGTTTTTCCCAGGCGTAGTAGTTGCTGCGGTCGGGCTTTTTGGCGGTGAGCATGCGTCGGAGCTCTTCGCGGAAGTAGGGGGCAAGACCGTCTTTGTGGTCAACGCGATGGAAGTGGAGCGTCAGCGGCAGCTGTTTGAGCGAGTCGGCTTCGGCTTGTGTGAGCTTATTGTTTTTGACCATTTGGTCGAAGACGGTGTTGCGGCGTTGGCGGGTACGCTCGGGGTGGCGTACGGGGTTGTAGTAGGCGGGGTTTTTAACCATGCCGACGAGCATAGCGGCTTCTTCGATGGTAAGCTCAGAGGCGTCTTTGCTGAAGTAGACGTTGGCGGCCGATTGGATGCCGACGGCGTTGTAGAGGAAGTCGAATTGGTTGAGATACATTTTGAGGATTTCCTCTTTTGAATAGAAGCGTTCGAGCTTGATGGCTATCATCCATTCGACGGGTTTTTGAATCATGCGGCTGAAGAAGCCCGACGACGAAGGCGAGTAGAGCTGTTTGGCAAGTTGCTGTGTAAGTGTGGAGCCACCTCCGGCGTTTTTGTTGTGCATCAACAGGGTTTTGAACAATACGCGGCCAAAGGCACGGATGTCGATGCCGGAGTGTTCTTCGAAGCGAGAGTCTTCGGTAGCGATAAGGGCGTCGATGACGTGTTGGGAGATGTCGGCATAGTCGGCATAGACGCGGTTGCCGGTGTTGCGGAAGTAGCGTCCCATTTCTTCGCCGTCGGCGGTATAGATGACGGTAGCAAATTTGTCGGTTGGGTTTTTGAGCTCTTCGATGTCGGGCATGTAGCCGATGATACCATTATATATTAGTATGAAGAAGAGCAGCAGCAAGCCAAATCCGATGCAGAAGGTTTTCCACATTCGACGCACGATGAGTTGGTTGCGGGCTTCGCGTTCGGGCGATTTGTGGCGTCGGCGGCCATGGCTGTCATATCCATAGTCTTTGCGGCTATGGCGGTTGTAGGGGTCGTATTGGTCGTCATCGTCGTCGTAGCGGTCGTCGTCATCGTCGTATTGTCGACGGCTGTGTCGGCGGTTGTAACGGTCGTCATCGTCATCGTCGTTGCGGTCGTGACGTTCATCATAGCTGTTGCGTCGACGGTTTCCTAAGACGACGCCTTGGTTTATAGTGTTAAGTCGGTTGGTTTCTTTCTCCATTGGTTTGCATAGTAAGCCAAATACAAAGGTATGAATTATTTTGGGTAATCAGCGCTTCGATAGTATAATTTTATTAATTTTGTAGTGTAATAAAGCCAAACGACATGACCGACTTCAATAAATTGCAATCAGTGAAACGCCAATTTTTTGCCATGCGCAACGGCGTTTTGGCCGATTATATGCGCCGCAACGGTTCGCCTTATCGTATTATTTTCGGGCTCAATCTGCCTCAAATCGCCGACATAGCTCGCCAATTGGGCGAGGATGATGAGTTGGCCGAGCAGTTGTGGGCCAACGATACTACTCGCGAGAGCCGGCTGTTGGCTCCGATGTTGATGTCGGCGGCACAATTGACCTCTGACCATTTGATGGAGATGGCCGAGACTATTAGCGATGTTGAGGTTGCCGACAATTTTGTGCATCGCGCTGTGCGTCGTAGTGGCGACGTCGACCGACTGCTGACGCGTCTTGGCGGGTCGGAGCGTGCGATTGAGCGCTATATGGCGTTGCGATTGGTGTATAGCCGTGTCGAGAGCGATTTTGCTCGAGCTTTGGCGATGGCCGATGCCGAGCTACAACGCGACGAGCCTTTGACTCGCTCATTGGCCGCGATGGTCAAGGCCGACGCTGAATGGTATGCCGAGGAGAATTAAAGGTTGGAGTTGAGGGGCTGCATGCGGCGCGACATCTTGTCGCCAAACCATACGCCTCCGATAATCAATATGCAACCGAGGCAGCCAATGGGGGTCAACGGGTCGTCGACAAACAGCATGGCTGAGAATATCATCGTGACGATAGGCTGGAAGTAGAGATAGTTTGAGGCTTTGATGGCGCCCATTGTTTTGACGGTGGCTGCCCAAATGAGGTAGGCTACCATCGAACCCATGACGCCCAAAAAGAGCAGGTTGCCGGCTACGATGGGGCGTAGCAATACTGCCGGCGAGCATATTTGCGGCTCGAAGGCCATGAAGGGGATGGCTGTGAGCAAGCCGTAGAAAAATGTTTTGCGTGTAATGAAGAGGCTGCTGTAGGTAGCATTGACTTTTCTCAACACGATGCTATATATGGCCCACGAGACGGCAGCCGACAGCGCCAACATGTCGCCCAAGGGCATCACTTTTAAATTGAATCCCTCCTTAAATATTATACAAGCTACGCCTACTATGGCTACAAACGACCCTGCGTAGACCCATCGGCCCGGACGCTCGTTTTTGTAGAGCAGGCCTATGAGCAGCGTGGTCAGCAGCGGCGATAGGGTGGTGAGCAGAGATACGTTAGAGACCAAAGTATAGTTGAGGGCAGTGTTTTCGGCGATGAAATAGATTGAACCGCCACAGAGGCCACACACCATGAAAAGAAATTCGTCGCGGAGCGAGTTGGCACGCCATTGTTTGTGGCACACGGCGACCAAAATCAGATAGGCCAACAAAAAGCGGTAGATATATATTTCGACGGCGTGCAGGCCGTTGTCGAGCAACACTTTGGTCGATACAAATGTAGTGCCCCAAATGGCAATGGCCAACAAGGCTCCGAGGTGAGACCAAAGGTTGGAACGCTGTTTGCGACTGTAAGAAATGGGGTTAAATTGCATTTTCGGAATCTCTGTATTTAGAAATTATAGCGCAAACTTACACAAAATTTTCGTGCATAGCTATATCTATCATCAAAAAGATTATCAAAAAATTATGGGAAAATTACGAAGTCAAAAATCACTATATTTATCAAAATGACGGATGTTTTTTCTATCTTTGCACGAAATATCAAAATACCCACAATTATTAACCTAAAAACCCTATTTGCAATGAAATTTATTAAATCAGCTGCTGCATTAGTTTTGGCAGGTTGCATGCTTTTGGGCTCAAGCTGCTCATCAATGACCAACACCGGTAAAGGTGCGTTGATTGGTGGTGGCGGCGGTGGCGCCCTCGGTGCCGGCGTAGGTGCCCTCATCGGTGGCGGCAAAGGTGCTGCAATTGGTGCCGGTATCGGTGCAGTTGTAGGTGCAGGCGCAGGCGCGCTCATCGGTAAAAAGATGGACAACCAACAAAAAGAACTCCAACAACAATTGGCCGACGCAGCAACCGTAGAGCAAGTGACCGACTCAAACGGTCTGCAAGCTATCAAAGTGACCTTCAACGGTGGCATCCTGTTCCCCACCAACGGCACAACCCTCAGCTCTTCGGCTAAAACACAGTTGACCTCATTTGCACAATCGTTGATTAGCAACCCCAACACTAATGTGCAAATCTATGGCTATACCGACAACACCGGCACATACGCTGCTAACGAAAAGGTGGCTACCGGACGTGCCAACGCTGTCAACACCTACCTGCTCAACAGCGGTGTCGCTTCATCGCGCTTGAGCGCTACCCCTCTGCCTATGCAAGACTATATTGCATCAAACGACACTGCCGAAGGTCGCGCTCAAAACCGTCGTGTTGAAATCTACATCACCGCCGACGAAACCATGATTGAGCAAGCCAACGCCGGTACACTCCAATAATCTCCACCGAGATTTTATCCATCCCCCTTACCACGCAGGGCAGCGCTTCGAAGCGCTGCCCTGCGCTGCGTATATAGCGCCACCCCGTCAGCCTACCCGCCTTCTGCCCGCAGCCTGAAGGCGGGTAGGATTGTTGACGCTTAAAATAGTCGCAATCTATTGCACTGTTTATGTTTTACGACACGAAATGTAAATTTTTTTACTAAATTTATTCGTTTATGAATTATAAGTAGTACATTTACACTTGTATGTTGCAATTCAACATTGCGTAATACTCAGCTACCTTAACTGATACGAAATATGGGAAATCTATATCATTATACCAAACTTAGCATCTTGTCGAAAATATTGGAGAAGATGCAGTTAAAATTCGGATCTCTTCCTAAGATGAACGATTTTTCGGAGAGAACCAAGTATGTGTATTTAGCGGATAGTGATAATCCTTCCTGGAAATATATTCCACAAATAGAAAAGCGTCTCAAATACATAAAACAGATTAGTTTAACGCGAGATGGTAAATATGATGGATATGCTATCAACGCAATGTGGGGACACTATGCTAATGCTGGCGAAGGCTGTTGCATAGTTTTAAATAAAGACAAAATTATCGAGCACTGTAAAGTGCATGGCTTGCATTATGCTAATGTTAAATATAAAGGTATTGTAACTGATATTATTTACGACCCAAAAGACGGTATAGAATCGTTTATGAAAAGAGAATCCAAGAACTTATTCTATTCAAAGTCTTCCGATTGGAAGTATGAACAAGAGTTACGGATAATTAATCTAAACTCAAGCCTTAAAAGTGAAGACTTTTTAGATATAAGTGGTGCATTAATGTATATTATCATACATACTAACAGCGCCAAACGTTGTGCATTCGATAAAGTGTATATACAAAATTTAATGAGTCAATATCCCAATTACACATTTTTGGAGTTTTCATCATCTCAAATGTGGGGAAATTTACTACGAGACATAAACGATAATCCATATAATTTACACTCATAATTATGCAATA
>CAZBBL010000056.1:0-11811 GCA_964490275.1 uncultured Barnesiella sp. | reverse complement strand
GGTCGAAGTCATCACCACCGAGGTGAGTATCACCGTTGGTTGATTTCACTTCAAACACACCGTCACCGAGTTCGAGGATAGAGATATCGAATGTACCGCCACCGAGGTCAAACACGGCGATTTTTTGGTCTTTGCCACTCTTGTCGAGGCCATAGGCCAAGGCTGCAGCGGTAGGTTCGTTGACGATACGTTTGACGGTCAAGCCTGCGATTTCGCCGGCTTCCTTAGTGGCTTTACGTTGAGCATCGTTGAAGTAGGCCGGCACGGTGATGACGGCTTCGGTCACAGACTGTCCGAGGTAGTCTTCGGCGGTTTTCTTCATTTTTTGGAGAATCATAGCCGAGATCTCTTGCGGGGTATATTCGCGACCGTCGATGTCGACGCGAGGAGTATTGTTGTCGGAGCAAACTACTTTGTAGGGCACGCGCTCAATTTCGTTTTTCACTTGAGCATAGCTTTCGCCCATGAAGCGTTTGATAGAGTAGATAGTACGTTTCGGGTTGGTGATGGCTTGACGTTTTGCGGGGTCGCCCACTTTGCGTTCGCCACCGTCAACAAATGCTACGATTGAAGGGGTAGTGTTGCGTCCTTCGCTGTTGGGGATAACAACAGGGTCGTTGCCTTCGAGCACGGCCACACATGAGTTGGTTGTTCCTAAGTCGATGCCTATAATCTTTCCCATAGTTCTTAAAAAGTTTTATGTTGTTTATTAATATTTTCGTTTGTTTTCTCGTGCCCCGGAGCTTTAGCGCCCCTCGGCGTTGTCATAATCAAACAAATCGCGTGCCAAAAAGGTTGCTTGTGGCTAAACCGATAGTATTCAAATAATAGTTAATAGCTATTACTGACATCTTGTCGGCATATCACTGCCAATTTTGTCACTTTTTGCTATCGTGGCGATGGCTGTTGAGCGGTCGCTTTGCGCTGAGCAATGAAAAGTTTTTTATTAAATAGGTAGCGATTACAGAAAAATTTCTTAAATTTGCCACGCTATAAACCATGGAATTTTTATTTTAACTCATTAACACTATGGATATTTCTCATATCGAACATGTCGGCATCGCCGTGCCATCACTCGACGAAGCCATCCCTTTCTACGAAAATCTTCTCGGTTTCAAATGCTTCGCTATCGAAGAGGTAGCTGACCAAAAGGTGCGCACAGCCTTCTTCCAAGTTGGCCAAACCAAGCTCGAACTGCTCGAAGGCACATCTGAAGACAGCGCCATCTCTAAATTCATCGCCAACAATGGAGGCCGTGGCGGCATCCAACACATCGCTTTCGCTGTTGAAGACGGCGTTGCCAACGCTTTGGCCGAAGTTGAGTCGAAAGGCGGTCGTCTTATCGACAAAGCTCCCCGCAAAGGTGCTGAAGGTCTCAACATCGCATTCCTTCACCCCAAATCGACTTGCGGCACTCTCGTAGAGCTTTGCGAAGACCCCAAGAAAAAATAAGTAAACCAATTGCTCACAGAGCTGCCGTTAGTATTATTATATATTAATGTGTAGCTCTGTCGCCTTAAGATACAAATCAAAAAAACTAACATACCCTATCAATGAGTAATCAACTTGAAAAAGTCAAAGAGCTCATCGCATTGCGCAATGAAGCTCGACTCGGTGGCGGCGAAAAAGCCATCCAAAAACAGCATGAGCGTGGCAAATATACTGCTCGCGAGCGTATTGCCCAGCTCCTCGACGAAGGCTCGTTTGAAGAGCTCGATATGTTTGTGCGCCACCGCTGCACCAACTTCGGACAAGAAAAGAAAAGCTTCCTGGGCGACGGCGTCGTCACCGGTTATGGCACAATCGACGGCCGTTTGGTCTATGTCTTCGCACAAGACTTCACCGTCTTTGGCGGCTCGCTCTCTGAGACCATGGCCTTGAAGATTTGCAAAATCATGGATATGGCCATGAAAATGGGCGCTCCCGTTATCGGCTTGAACGACTCGGGCGGCGCACGTATCCAAGAGGGTATCAACGCTTTGGCCGGATATGCCGAAATCTTCCAACGCAATATCCTTGCATCGGGCGTTATTCCTCAAATCTCTTGTATCCTCGGCCCCTGCGCCGGTGGTGCGGTTTATTCTCCCGCCCTTACCGACTTTACCATCATGGCCAAAGGCATCTCTTATATGTTCCTCACCGGCCCGAAAGTCGTCAAAACCGTTACCGGTGAAGACGTCACTCAAGACGCCCTCGGTGGCGCCGAAGTTCACTCTTCGAAGAGCGGTGTAGCTCACTTTGCAGCTGAAGATGGCGAAGATGCCCTCAAAATCACACGTAAGCTCTTTAGCTACATTCCTCAAAACAACCTCGAAGAGGCTCCCTTGATGCCCTGCACCGACCCCATCGACCGCCTCGAAGATTCACTCAACGAAATCATCCCCGACTCAGCTAACCGTCCCTACGATATGTATGAGGTTATCGGCGCTATCGTCGACAACGGTGAGTTCCTCGAAGTGCAACGCAACTACGCCAAAAACCTTATCGTCGGCTTCGCCCGCTTCAACGGTCAGTCGGTCGGTATCGTTGCCAACCAGCCCAAATATCTTGCCGGCGTGCTCGACTCTAACGCTTCGCGCAAAGGCGCACGCTTCGTACGCTTCTGCGACGCCTTCAATATCCCCTTGGTTACATTGGTCGACGTCCCCGGATTCCTTCCCGGTACAGGTCAAGAATACAATGGCGTTATCCTCCACGGCGCAAAATTGCTCTATGCATTCGGCGAAGCTACCGTGCCCAAAGTTACAGTCACACTGCGTAAGAGCTACGGCGGTAGCCACATCGTGATGAGCTGCAAACAGCTCCGTGGCGACATGAACTACGCTTGGCCTACCGCCGAAATCGCCGTTATGGGTGGCGCAGGCGCTGTCGAAGTGCTCTATGCCAAAGGCGCTAAAGAAGCCGAGAACCCTCAAGCTTATCTGGCAGAAAAAGAAGAAGAATACAACAAACTCTTCTGCAACCCCTACAACGCTGCCAAATATGGCTACATCGACGACGTCATCGAGCCTCGCAACACACGCTTCCGTATCATCCGCGCCCTTCAGCAGCTCGCAACCAAAAAAGTTGTCAACCCTGCTAAAAAACATGGCAATATACCCCTGTAATCGACAGATATCTTGAATGTTATGAAGAAACAATTAATAATGGCCCTCGTCGTTTTGGCGGGTTGCTTGTCGATGAATGCCCAAAGCCGCAGCGGTTTGAAAATCAATGAGGTGATGGTAGTCAACGACAGCTCTATGGTCGACGACTTCGGTCAACATTCAGCATGGATTGAGCTCTTCAACTCTACCCATGCCGCAATGGAAATCCGTAGCGTCTACATCACCACCGACCCCGACTCGACCCCCTTGGCCGATATGAAAATCGCTTCGCGTCGCAACATGGTGTATCCCGTGCCTATGGGCGACGTCCTCACCAAAATACCCAAACGCCAACACATCTTGTTTTGGGCCGACGGTGAGCCTACTCGTGGCACATTCCACACTCCGCTGCGCCTCGACCCCACTAAACCCAATTGGATTGGTATCTACGACGCCAACGGCCTGACACTTATCGACTCTGTCACCGTTCCCGTCTTGGCTCCCAACCAATCTTATGCTCGCAAAATTGATGGCGTTGCCGACCCCTCAAAATTTGACGACGGTCAGGTTTGGGAAGTGCGCGACGGACAGGGTGAAAAATACATCACTCCAAGCTCCAACAACAAAATCAAAGAGCTCAACAACAAAGTAGAAACCTTCAAAGAACAAGACCCCCACGGCTTCGCTATGGCTGCCATGGCCATGTGTATCGTGTTCTGCGCTCTGTTGGTGCTCTGCCTCTGCTTCTGGTTTATCTCCAAAGCCGGCTCTAAAGTGAGTCGTCTCAACAAAATGCGCGCTCAAGGCATTCAATCGCCCGAATCGGTTAAACTCAAAGACCGTCCCGAGTCAGACTCAGGCGAGGCTATCGCCGCCATCGCAATGGCGCTCCACGAACACCTCGACGCTCACGATACAGAGACTACAATCCTTACCATCAATAAGGTTAAGAAATCCTATTCTCCCTGGAGCTCTAAAATCTATTCGATGCGTGAAGTACCCAATCGTAAATAAAACTCCCTAACCATCTATTTTTGAATCATGAAAGAATATAAATATAAGATCAACGGTAACACCTACAAAGTGGGAGTCGGTGACATCGAAAACGGCATCGCCCAAGTTGAAGTAAACGGCGTTCCCTACAAAGTAGAGCTCGACGAAGAAAAGAAACCCGTTACCGTAGTCAAAGCCCCCAAACCCTCGGCTGCTCCTCGCACCACTACCGGCGAAAAAGTAATCTCTAAACCCACTTCAAATGCCGGTGGCCACGCCATTACAGCCCCGCTCCCCGGCGTAGTTGTCCAAATCCCCGTCAAGGTTGGCGACGAAGTCAAAGCCTCCGACACCGTCCTCGTGCTCGAAGCTATGAAGATGGAAAACTCTATCCATGCCGGTAGAGATGGTAAAGTTGCCGCTATCAACGTCAACGCAGGCGACTCTGTCCTCGAAGGCACTACTCTTATTACACTCGAATAACGTAAGATACGAGCAATGGAATTTAGCGATTTTTTATCAGACAACCTGACGCAGTTTTGGCACCTGACCGGGTTTTATAACGCCACATGGCAACACTTTGTCATGCTGGCCGTCGGATTGTTCTTTATTTATCTCGCGATAAAAAAGAACTTCGAACCGATGCTCCTCGTGCCAATCGGTTTCGGTATCTTGATCGGCAATATCCCCTTCAACACCGAGGCCGGCCTCGAAATAGGCATTTATGAGGAGGGCTCCGTGCTCAACATCCTCTATAACGGCGTGAGCGCCGGTTGGTATCCTCCGCTCATCTTCCTTGGCATTGGCGCTATGACCGACTTCTCGGCCCTTATTGCCAACCCCAAGCTGATGCTCATCGGAGCAGCTGCCCAGTTTGGTATCTTCGGTGCCTACATGGTAGCCCTCGCCCTCGGATTCTTGCCCGACCAAGCCGGCGCTATCGCCATCATCGGTGGTGCTGACGGCCCCACAGCAATCTTCCTCTCATCTAAGTTGGCCCCCAACTTAATGGGCGCTATCGCCGTCTCAGCCTACTCCTACATGGCCTTGGTGCCCGTGATTCAACCGCCTATCATGCGACTGCTCACCACCAAGAAAGAGCGTGTCATCAAGATGAAACCGGCGCGTGCCGTCTCTCAAAACGAGAAAATCATGTTCCCCATTGTCGGACTGTTGCTTACCTGCTTCGTAGTGCCCTCAGGCCTGCCCCTGCTCGGTATGCTCTTCTTCGGCAACCTGCTGCGTGAATGTGGCGTCACCACACGCTTGGCCAAGACAGCCTCAAACGCTCTTACCGATATCGTCACAATCCTCTTGGGTATGACTGTCGGCGCTTCGACTCAGGCTACCACATTCCTTACCAAAGAAACCGTGTTTATTTTCTTCCTCGGATTTATGGCGTTTATCATTGCCTCGGCTTCTGGCGTTTGCTTCGTCAAACTCTTCAACCTTGTCCTCCCCAAATCAAAGAAAATCAACCCGCTTATCGGTAATGCCGGCGTTTCGGCTGTGCCTATGTCGGCACGTATCTCCAACAACCTCGGCCTCGAATACGATCCTTCCAACTATCTGTTGATGCACGCCATGGGCCCCAACGTGGCCGGCGTCATCGGCTCGGCTGTCGCTGCCGGCGTCCTCCTCGGATTCCTCGCCTGATAGCACACAAGATAGTTGCTACACTATCAACCCCTACTGCGCGTCATAGCTCCTCGCGAGCTGTGGCGCGCAGCCGTTGTTATCAGAGTAGGAGAGAGTGTTGTTGAAAAAGTTCATTTTATGACAATGCTGTTACAATATAGCGACATTTCGACGAATTTTCGACATTATATGAACTAATTCAAATCCGACGTGTTTAGGCAATAAACGAGCCAAAAAACAGCCCGTTTAAGTGTTGAAATTATATTAAATTAATCTACAAAGTAAATAACACTGAGAACAGAGTTAGTTCTCACAATCGTTTAGAAAGATGATTACTCAGAAAGTTATTGAAACCCTCTACAAACGTTATTGCAAACGTCCCAAGTCAACCGACGATTTAAACATCGCCCTACTTTTTGAAGGTGTACATCCAATGCACGACGTAGCTATCGAAGACGAAAACGTAGTCGTGAACAGCGTTGAAGATCGTTCCCCCTTCCATCGCATTCCGCTCGCTTTAATCCATGCCATTGTCGAATTTGAAGAGTACGTAGCCATCGTCCTTCATTCTACCGTCATCTTCTTGTCGCGCATTGATAACATCCAGCCGGTATCTATCCACCTAAAACCTATCAAACTGTCACTCAAAGACCGATTTTTCACCAACCTCACCCGCACATCGTGCGCCGTCTACTAAGCCCAGCAAGCTTAGCTTAACTCAGATTAGATAACAAAACAACAGCTTAACTCATACTAATCTAACCCCTAAAAGCTTGTCAGCCGCCAAGCCGACGACTACCGCGAGACTCCTCTCACGGTAGTTTTTCGTCTTAGACCCCGTTCCACAAAATTTGTTAACGCCAAGGTCGCAGATGTGCCCCAGATTTAGCCTTGCAGACGAAGGAGTATAGCGAGCTATTCGACTGAGTCAAAAAAGCTAAAGATGGGGCGCAGCTGCGAGACAGTATGTATCGTCCTAAAATAGATTTACTTGGGAGGTAAGTTATTTCAGGACGATACAGCCCTTATGCTCAGATTTCAGATCCAACTGACTGAAACTGGGGCATAACCAGCGTCTTGGCATTGACAAATTTTGTGGAACGGGGTCTTATGCTTCCTCTTATTATCCGCAATGGCGCGATTTTTTAAAAATGGGGTAGGGCTTTTTAGAAATAATTTGTAAATTTGTACGTTTTAACTCTAACGACTATCTAAAGCGTTAATCTATAATCGACAATCAGAATATCAACACGATAATGTACAGAACAAACACATGTGGCGAATTGCGCCTCTCTAACGCCGGCCAAAAAGTGACCCTCGCCGGATGGGTTCAACGAATCCGTAAAATGGGTGGTATGACATTCGTAGACCTTCGCGACCGTTATGGCATCACTCAAGTCGTCTTCAACAACGAAGTCAACGCCGACATCTGCGAGCAAGCCAACCACCTTGGCCGCGAATACGTCGTTCAAATCTCAGGCCTCGTCGCCGAGCGATCCTCTAAAAACCCCAACCTCCCAACAGGCGACATCGAAATCATCGCCGACTCCCTTACTGTGCTCAATTCAAGCGAAGTGCCCCCGTTCACCATCGAAGACGACAGCGACGGCGGCGACGAGCTCCGCATGCGTTATCGTTATCTCGACCTGCGCCGCAGCTGCGTCCGTCGCAACCTCGAGCTGCGCCACCGCATGACAATGGAAGTGCGCCGCTACCTCGACTCTAAAGGCTTCCTCGAAATCGAAACCCCTATGCTCGTCGGCTCCACCCCAGAAGGCGCTCGCGACTTCGCCGTGCCTTCTCGTATGAACCCCGGCCAATTCTACGCCCTGCCCCAATCGCCTCAAACCCTCAAACAGCTCTTGATGGTTTCGGGCATGGACCGCTACTTCCAAATCGTAAAATGCTTCCGCGACGAAGACCTCCGCGCCGACCGTCAACCCGAATTTACTCAAATCGACTGCGAAATGAGCTTCGTTGAGCAAGACGATATTATCAACCTCTTTGAGGGCATGGCTAAACACCTATTTAAAGAACTGCGTGGCGTCACCCTCGACGAGCCATTCCAGCGTATGCCTTGGGCCGACGCCATGAAATATTATGGCAGCGACAAACCCGACCTGCGCTTCGATATGCACTTTGTCGAACTCATGGACATCCTCAAAGGCCACGGCTTCAGCGTCTTCGACAACGCCGCTTATATCGGCGGTATCTGCGCCAAACAAGCCGCTTCTTACACCCGCAAACAGCTCGACTCTCTTACCGAATATGTGCGCCGCCCCCAAATCGGCGCCAAAGGCATGGTCTACGCTCGTATCGAAGCCGACGGCAACGTCAAATCGTCGGTCGACAAATTCTACGACCAACCAACGCTCCAACTCCTCAAACAAGCTTTCGGCGCCGAGCCCGGCGACCTTATCTTGATACTCAGCGGCGACGACGCCATGAAGACACGCAAACAGCTCTGCGAACTGCGTCTCGAAATGGCTCGCCAACTCGGCCTCTGCGACAAAAACAAATTTGCTTGCCTTTGGGTAGTCGACTTCCCCATGTTTGAATGGAGCGACGAAGAGCAACGCCTCATGGCTATGCACCACCCCTTCACTCACCCCAAGGACGAAGACATCCCCATGCTCGACACCGACCCCGCAGCAGTGCGCGCCGATGCCTACGACATGGTCGTCAACGGCGTTGAAGTAGGCGGCGGCTCAATCCGTATCCACGACAGCGCCCTCCAAGCCAAAATGTTTGAAATACTCGGCTTCACCCCCGAAAAAGCCCAAGAGCAATTTGGCTTCTTGATGAACGCCTTCAAATTTGGAGCTCCCCCTCACGGAGGCCTCGCTTACGGCCTCGACCGTTGGGTGTCGCTCTTTGCCGGCCTCGACAGCATCCGCGACTGCATCGCATTCCCCAAAAACAACTCAGGCCGCGACGTGATGCTCGACGCCCCTGCCGCCCTCGACGACAAACAACTCGACGAGCTGCAACTCGCCCTCAACCTCAAAGAAGACTAACGCCTTTCAACCCTTATATTTTTCCCACGACTGCATGTTTATTAAGGACATAACCGACACCCTCGACAGCGCTTTCCCACAGCGTTGGCAAGAAGACTTCGACAACTCAGGCCTCCAAGTAGGCGAAGTGTGCCGTCAATGCACCGGCGTCATGATCTGCGTCGACGTCACCCCGCAAATCGTTGTCGAAGCCTACAACCGAGGTTGCAACCTGATTGTCTCACACCACCCCCTGATATTCCATCCACTGAAGCGCATCACCGGCTACGACCGCGTCGACCGAGCCATCGTCCACGCCATCAAAAACGACATCACCATCTACTCATGCCATACCCCCGTCGACAACGCCCCGCAGCGTGGCGTATCGTGGCGCATGGCTCAGATGCTGTCGCTTACCGACGTCGCCCCGCTGGAATCTCGCACCGACGAGCATATCGGCAGTGGCATCATAGCCTCATTGCCGCGACCGATGACACCCGTCGAGCTTGTAGAGCACATCAAAGCCACCTTCGGCACCACTACCGCTCGATGCTCCGACCTCGCACAAGCCCCCGAAACAATCACGCGCATTGCCCTCTGCGGTGGCGCCGGCTCATTCCTTATCCCTCAAGCAATCGCCCGCGGCGCCCAAGCATTTATCTGCGCCGACAATCGCCACAACCATTTTATCGATTACTTGAGCCGCATTTTCCTCGTCGATATCGGACACTACGAGAGCGAACAATGCACAAAACAGATTTTTTATCAAATTATTACAGAAAAATTTCCTAACTTTGCAGTCTGTTATTCCGAATTAGAAAACAACCCCATAAATTATTTGTAAGCACAAATGGCTACCGATAAAACAACGACCGATAAACTCTCAGTCGAAGAGCGCCTGAAATCGCTTTACGAACTCCAAACCGTGCTCTCCGAAATCGACCGCATCAAAACTATCCGCGGTGAGCTCCCCCTCGAAGTCAAAGACCTTGAGGATGTTATTGAAGGTTTGAAAACACGTGTCGCTAACTATAGAAACGACATCGCTGAGTTCAAACAAAAACTGGTCGCAGAAAAACAAAAAATCAACGAATCTGAGACCAAGATAGCCCGCTACAAAGAGCAACTCGACAACGTCCGCAACAACCGCGAATTTGACCTCCTCTCTAAAGAAGTCGAATTCCAAACCCTCGAAATCGAGCTCGCTGAAAAGCATATCAACGAATACAATCGTATCATCGAGCAAAAAACCAACGATATCGTCACTACCGAAGAAAACCTCGTTGACCGCGGTCACATCCTCGACGAAAAACGTGCCGAGCTCGAAGAAATCGTCTCTGAAACACGTCAAGACGAAGAACGCCTTCGCGAAAAAGCCAAAAGCCTCGAGCCTCTGGTCGACGCTCGCACCCTCGCCGCCTTCAAACGCATCCGCAAAAATGCTCGCAACGGCCTCGGCGTAGTCTACATCCAACGCAACGCTTGTGGCGGCTGCTTCAACCGCATCCCACCGCAAAAACAACTCGAAATCAAATTGCGTAAAAAAATCATCGTCTGCGAATATTGCGGCCGCATCCTCGTCGACCCCGCATTAGCCGGCGTAGAAGATGACGCTTAAATAGCCTTCGCAACGCACCTACCTTCTATCGAGGGCGCGCTATCCATCTCATCGGAAGCGCGCCCTCGCCCTATCTAAGAGCCCTATCTAAGCCTCGCCCGGCCAAAAATAGTTTTGCGAAAGGGTGGGGGATTTCGTACCTTTGCAGACATATTTACAATTCATCTCCAACGGAGAAAGATTTTTTAGGTTTTATATACACATGGGTAAAAAAGAAATTATCGGACGCTACGGCGTCTTTGTCTTAGGTTTATACCTACTCTCAGCCGGTGTCGTCCTTATCGTGAGATCATGCCTCGGCACAACCCCAATCTCAAGCGTCAACTATGTGTTGAGCATCAACACACCCCTGTCGCTCGGCACATACACATTTATTATTAATATGCTGCTGATAGCCGGCCAATTTTGGCTCGTCAGAGGTCGACGTACACGCCGCGACACAGCCGAGATACTACTCCAGATACCATTCTCCTTTATCTTCTCGGCCTTTATCGACACCAATATGCTGCTCACTCAAAGCCTCGTCCCGGCCCACTATGGCCACTCGCTATTCCTGCTCCTCGTAGGCTGTCTCACACAAGCCATCGGCGTAGTGCTCGAGATAAAACCCCGCGTAGCCATGATGAGCGCCGAAGCATTCGTCAAATATATCGCCCTGCGCTACAACAAAGACTTTGGCCGCGTCAAAGTGCGCTTCGACATCTCATTAGTGCTCACCGCCGTCGTAGTATCCCTGCTCATGTCCCACACCATCGAAGGCGTGCGCGAAGGCTCTGTCATCGCAGCTTGCATCACCGGCTATATCGTCTCGTTCCTAAATCACAAAGTGATGACACGTCGCCGTTTGGCCTTTGTTTTGCAACGATTGCAGCCTCGTTAACAAACTTTTGCTACTTAAATCGCTCGTTCGCGACATTTTATAAAGACATATCTGCTAATTAATCCGTAAAAAATGCTAACTTTGCAGCCTGATTACATAAGAAATAGTCACAATATAGCGGTTAGCAATTAACCACGCATTATTATCACATATAACCTATGAAGCTATTACAAGCTAAATTAGCTCAATACACAGTACCCCAGCAAGTAAAAGCTGCCGGCGTCTATCCCTACTTTAGAGCTATCTCTTCAGAGCAAGACCCCGAAGTCCTCATCAACGGTAAAAAAGTGTTGATGTTTGGTTCAAACTGTTATTCAGGTTTGGTCAATGACCCCCGTATCAAAGAAGCTGCCATCGAAGCAACTAAAAAATATGGTACCGGTTGTGCCGGTTCCCCATTCCTTAATGGTACCCTCGACCTCCACAAACAACTCGAAGCTCGCATCGCCCAATATATCGGCAAAGAAGACGTAATGATTTATTCTACCGGCTTCGAAGTCAACCTCGGCGTCGTCTCTTGCTTGACCGGCCGCGAAGACTATATCCTTTGGGACGAACAAGACCACGCCTCAATCATTGAAGGTCGTCGCCTCTCGTTCT